>DATHPF010000130.1:0-2695 GCA_035484155.1 Streptosporangiaceae bacterium | reverse complement strand
CCGCCGGGACTTCGACGCGGACGCTGGCCATGGGCTCGCAGACGACCGTGCCGGCCTGGCCCAGCGCTCTTATCAGGACCAGCGGCGTCAGCTTGCGGAAGTCGGCGGCCGTGGTCCTGGGGGTGGGCAGCAGGCGCTTGGTCGGGCCGTCGCCGATGTAGTAGCCGCACTTGTTCATCGTGACGATGCAGTCGGTGACCCGCCAGCCGTGCAGGCCCTGGTCGAGGGCGTGCCCGATGTACTGTGTCATGGCGTCGTTGAAGCTGGCCGAGGTCTTGTAGATGTACAGGGGGAGGAGTCGCGGGTCGGCGTCCAGCCGGAACTCGAGTCCGGAACCGGCCGGTCCTGGCTCGACGCGCAGCCCGACCGTCGCCGAGTAGGGATGGTCGTCGGAGGTAAGGATCTCGAGCGCGCTAGCGGCGCCAGCTGGCCGCTCTATGTAGATCGTCGTGGTCTCGCAGAACGTGACCGCGAGGCCGAAGTCGTCGGCGAGTACGGACCCGATGACCTCCTTCTGGACCTCGCCGTAGAGCGACACGTAGATCTCCTGCCGCTCGTCGTCCTGGCGCAGGTTGATGAGCGGGTCCTGCTCGGCCAGCTGGCCCAGCGCTGCCCGCAGCCGCTGCCGTTCGCCGGGATCGCGGGGGACGACGGCCGATTCGAGGGTGGGCGGCGGGAACTGGTGCTCGGCGTCACGGCGGGCCGGCTCACCGATCGGGTCGGCGATCCTGGCCCCGGCCAGGCCCCAGAGCTTGCCGATCTGGCCAGCCCTGACCGACTGCCGCCGGACGGCGGGTCCCCGGTCGAACACCGCAAGCGCGGTCACCCGGCCCTCCAGCCCGGCCCCGAACCGCAGCCGGTCGCGGACGCTGACGGTCCCCGAGAACATCCGGACATACGCGACCTTCTCGCCGCTGCCGCCACGCTCGATCTTGAAGATGCTGCCGGACACCGGGCCGTCCGGGTCACCGGCGGAGGCTGGCAGCAGCTCGGCGATTCCGCCCATCAGCTGCTCGATGCCTGCGCCGGTGATGGCCGAGCCGAAGAACACGGGGTGCACCTGGGCTCGCCGGGTCTGGGCGGCCAGCGCGGCCCGCAGCCGAGCGTAGGGAAGGCCCGCCTGGTCGCGCAGGTACGCGGCCAGCAGGCCGTCGTCTCGCTCGGCCAGGAGCTCGGCCAGGCCCGCCGTGAACCCGGCGTCATCCGGGACCGCCTCGACGAAGCGGGCACCTCGCGTTCCGGCGGCGTCCACGCGCCCCATCGCGATGACCGCGCCCGTCAGCCGGCGCGCGATCTCGTCAACCACACCGCCTGGCCGCGCTCCCGCGCGGTCGATCTTGTTGACGAACAGCAGGGCGGGCATCCGCAGGCGCTCTAGCGACCGCATCAGGATCCGGGTCTGCGGCTGCACGCCCTCCACGGCAGAGACGACCAGCACCACCCCGTCGAGCACGCTGAGCACCCGGTCGACCTCAGCGATGAAGTCCGGGTGGCCCGGCGTGTCGATCAGGTTGGCGTCGATGTCGCCGATCGGGAACGAGGCGACGGCCGACTTGATCGTGATGCCGCGCCGCCGCTCCAGCGGCAGAGAATCGGTCAGCGTCGTCCCGGCATCGACGCTGCCGGGCCTGTCGATGACGCCCGAGGTGAAAAGCAGCCGCTCGGTAAGCGTCGTCTTGCCTGCGTCTACATGAGCCAGAATTCCCAGATTGAGCATCTTCCGCGGCACGCGCCACACCCCTCGAACCGGTACCCAAAGGCCATCTCGATGGACGTGAACGCCTCGCGCATCCGGGTCTCCTCGACGATCGGCGTGTACTCGCGGACGTCGATCCTAGATCGACGAGGCCGCGAGGCCCTAACGGTTTTGTGCCGACCGGTCGCTCAGCGCTGGAGGCTGCCCGGGCATGGCCCCAGTTCCGGCGACTCCGCCACCGCGCCCGCCGAGGGAGTCTTCACCCACGCCGACGGTAACCTCGCAAGTAGGTGGCTTTGCCGTCCAGCGCGACCAAACGGATCCACCGATCTGCGCGGTTGGGGCGCCGATCCGATTGCCTGTGATGCCGTACCGAACGGTCGTTCTGCTCGCCGACCGAGGACCTGATCGGCCGAAAGTAGTGAGTTGCTCCAGCGGATGGCTTGCCTAGCTGCGCATATTCATACACCGCGCCGGTGATCAACGCAGTCTCGAGACCTTCAGACGCGTCCCGCTGGCGGCTGTGCCACACGCGTGGGTAGCTGTGCGCAGATCAGATCAGTTCTGGGCGCCCGCCGCCGTCGGGCGTGGTAGCGAGCGTGACTTCGACGCGATAAGCGTCCGGCGGGCACGTTCGCCTGCCGGAACGGGTGCCGGCCTCGCAGCGGCTGCTGGCCGCCAGGCCGGCATCGTAATGGGGGTCGGTCATCTCGGGTTTTGTCCCGGTCGTCCTGTCGCCCGTTATCCGCTTGTTGCGCTGGCCCGCCGGGCCGGGCTGGTTGTGGGCGGTGGTGAGGGGGCGCTGGCCGCCGTCGTGGCGTAGCCGCAGCGCGAACCATGCCAGCAGGGATGCAGCGATGATGTTGAGGATGGCTTTGCCGATGATGTTTACCGGGCCGGCCGCGCCGAGCACGGCGAAGCCGACGGCCATCTGCACGATCAGGGCGCCGGTGCAGACGGCGAGCACCTGCAGATCTGTGCGGGCGGACCAGCGCCGCA
>DATHPF010000129.1:0-7372 GCA_035484155.1 Streptosporangiaceae bacterium | reverse complement strand
CATGTTCTCCTTCCGGGACGAGTTCGGGCAGTGGGATCCGAAGAACCAGCGGCCCGAGCTGTGGAACCTCTACAACACCAAGCTGCACCGCGGCGAGCACATCCGGGTGTTCCCGCTGTCCAACTGGACCGAGCTCGATGTATGGCACTACATCTGGCGGGAGGAACTCGAGATCCCGTCCATTTACTTCGCGCACCAGCGCCAGGTGTTCGAGCGCGACGGCATCCTGCTGGCCGACAGCTCATATGTGACCCGGGGCGAGGACGAGACGCTCTTCGAAACGACGGTCCGCTACCGGACCGTCGGGGACATGACGTGCACCGGGGCGGTCGAGTCGACGGCCGCGACGATCCCCGAGGTGATCACCGAGATCGCGGCGACCCGGATCACCGAGCGGGGCCAGACGCGAGCCGACGACCGCGCCAGCGAGGCGGCGATGGAAGACCGCAAGCGAGAGGGCTACTTCTGATGACGAACCCAGAGACTGGTCACGCTGCTGAGTTCGCCCAGCCTCCGCTGGACCGGCACAGCGACATGCTGCGGCTGGCCACCGCCGGGTCGGTCGACGACGGCAAGAGCACGCTCATCGGGCGGCTGCTGTTCGACTCCAAGGCCATCTTTGAGGACCAGCTCGCAGCGGTCGAGCGCACCAGCAAGGATCGCGGGGAGGGATACACGAACCTGGCCCTGCTGACCGATGGGCTGCGCGCGGAACGCGAGCAGGGCATCACGATCGACGTGGCCTATCGCTACTTCGCCACGCCGCGGCGGAAGTTCATCATCGCCGACACCCCCGGCCACATCCAGTACACCAGGAACATGGTCACCGGCGCGTCAACCGCCGACCTCGCGATCGTCCTGGTCGACGCCCGCAACGGGCTCACCGAGCAGAGCAGGCGACACGCGTTTCTCGCCACCCTGCTGCGCGTCCCGCACCTGGTGCTCGCGGTGAACAAGATGGACCTCGTCGACTACGACGCAGCCGTTTTCGAGCGGATCGCCGAGGAGTTCACGTCGTTCGCGACCAAGCTGGAGATTAGCGACCTGACGTTCATCCCCATATCCGCCCTGCACGGTGACAACGTCGTGCAGCGTTCGGCCAGCATGCCGTGGTACGACGGCCCATCGCTGCTGCACCACCTGGAGCACGTGCACATCGCCTCGGACCGGAACCTCATCGACGTCAGGTTCCCGGTGCAGTACGTGATCCGGCCGCACCAGGCCACCGACCCGGAACTGCACGACTACCGCGGCTACGCAGGCCAGGTGGCGGGCGGTGTGCTCAAGCCCGGCGACGAGGTGATGCACCTGCCGTCGGGGCTGACCACCACGATCTCGCGCATCGACACCGCCCGCGGCGCCGTGGCCGAGGCGTTCCCGCCGATGTCGGTGACCCTGCTGCTGGCCGACGATCTGGACGTGTCAAGGGGCGACATGTTCTGCCGGCCGCACAACCAGCCGCCCGCCACCCAGGATGTCGAGGCGCTGGTCTGCTGGATGGCCGACACCCGGGCGCTGAGCCCGCGCAGCCGGCTGATCGTGAAGCACACAACGCGGACCGTGAAGGCGATCGTCCGCGACCTGCACTACCGGCTCGACGTGAACACCCTGCACCGGGATGAGGGTGCCGCCGAACTCCGGCTCAACGAGATCGGGCGGGTGACGCTGCGGCTCACCCAGCCGGTGTTCTGCGACCCTTACAACCGCAACCGGCTCACCGGCTCGCTGATCCTGATCGACGAGGCAACCAACGCCACCGTCGGTGCCGCCGTGATCACCGACGCCAGGTAACCGGCAGCACAGCGGGCCCGCGCCCGTCAGGTGAGGCCCTGGCTGCGAATGGCGCACCAGGCGGGCTCGAGCTATATACGCTGATCCCCATCGAATGACGGATTTGCGTGGCGATCAGCTCGAAGGGACGAACGCGGACAGTGGCGGCAGCAGACGGGGGAACCTCGCCGCCACGGGGGCGCCACCGGCACAGCGCCCCGGACGATGTGATCGCGCCGTCCGGGCCCGCCAATCCCGAGCCTGCTCAGCCGGAACGTGCCGCGCCCGAGTCGGCCACGCCGAAGTCGGACTTTGGCGTCTGGGAGCCCTGGACGCTGGAGTCCGAGCAGCAGGAGGACGCGAGGCCGAAGCCCGGACCTCGGGTGCGCGGGCTCTGGGAGCCGGCGCGGGCTCCGGAACCAAAGCGGTCTCCGGAACCGGCTCCCGAACCAAGACCGGCCAGCCAGCCAAAGCTAGCTCCGGAATCAAGACCGGCTCCGAGGTCCGAACCTGCGCCCAAGCCCGAACCGGCCCCGAAGCTCGAACGGACGCCGAAGCTCGAACCGACGCCGACGCCCGCTGCGGAGCCGAAGCCCGCTCCGGAGCCCGAGCCTGAACCGGCGCTGAAGCGGCAACCGGCTCCGGAATCCGAGCCGCCCGGCGAGTTGGTGGGGGTCGGCGGCGGTGGCCGCAATGGCCTGAGCCAGCGGGCGGCCCGCAAGCCGGTGGCGAACTTTCGGTCGGACACGCTGCCGGACTGGCGCCCGGCACCGGGCAGCTTCGAGCGTGCGGCCGAGCCAGCCCGGGCGGCCCACTCGGTCGAAGACGCTGACCTCGAGGCGCAGCCCGCCGGGACGGGTTCGGGGCTGGATCGGCTCCTCAATGTCAGGTTCTGGCCGCTGGCTATCGTGCTGGCGATCCAGGCAGCGCTGTCGCTGCGCCTGGTGTGGAGCGCGACGGCCTTCCTCGACGAGGGCGAGTACCTGACCGTCGGACGGCTGGAGCTTGCCCACTTCCTGCATCATGCGCCGATGCCGGATGTCGCCACCTATCTTTCGGGGTCGCCGGTCGTCTACCCGCCGCTGGCCGCGCTCGCGGACGACGTCGGGGGCCTGGCCGGGGCCCGCCTGCTCAGCCTGGTCTTCATGCTGATCGCCACCACCGCACTGCACGGTGTGACCAGGCGGCTGCTGTCCAGCAGGCCTGCCGCGTTCTACGCGGCGGCGCTGTTCGCCTGGCTTGGCACGGCGGAGTTCCTGGGCGCGTTCGCGACCTACGACGCGATGGCCCTGATGCTGCTCGCGGTCGCCACCTGGCTCGGTGTGCGGGCCATAGACGCGGATTACTGGCTGCGTTACGGCCTGCTGGTCGCCGGCGGCCTTTCGATAGCGCTCGCTGACGCTGCCAAGTACGCGTCGACGCTGTTCAACCCCGTCGTGATCGGTGTCGTGCTGCTGGCCGCCTGGCGAGCTGACGGCCGAAGGACGGCGCTGGACGCTGCCGGCGCCATGCTGCTCGCAGCGGCCGTCCCGCTGACCGTCGGGTATGACGTGGGCGGGTCCTCGTACGGGGCGGGCATCACGTCGACCACGTTGACGCGGACGCAGGGAATCGCCACCGTGCGGTCGGTCATCGACGTGTCGGCCAACGCGACCGGCATCGTCGCCGTGCTTGCGGTGCTTGGCGCGATCATCATCACCTGCCGACGTCCGGGCTGGACGACCGTGCTGCTGGCCTGGGCACTGGCCGGTGCGGAGTTCCTCGCGCCCGCGGAGCAAGCCAGGATCCACACCCTGACCAGCCTGTTCAAGCACGTCGGTTACGGTGCCTGGTTCGCCTGCGTCATCGGCGGCTACCTGCTGGCCGAGCTCCCCGGGTTGCTCGCCTGGCTGAGCAGGACGGCCAGAGCCGCCAGGCCCGGAGCCCGCCCACGCTGGGCGCTGCTGACCGGCGGCGCCGTCGCTGTCGCGGTCGTGCTGGTGGCCGGGGTATATGACATCCCGGTCGCCAACGGCCAGTACGGCGACTGGGCCGACTCCGGCCCGATGATCGCTGACATGAACAAACTGGTCACGCCCAGCGGCTACTACATGGTCGAGGATCCGAGCGTGGCCACCTACTACCTCGGCTCAAGGGTCCCGTTCAGCCATATAGACAGCACATACGCCAACTTCAGCTACACCGACCCGCAGACGCACAAGTTGCTGATCGGCTACCCGGCCTTCGCGGACTCGATTAGCCGCGGCTACTTCAACGACATCGTGCTGGCCTTCGGCGACACCTTTGGCCAGGACGAGGCCATAGTGCAGGACATGAACACCGATCACAATTACCGGCTGATCGACACCATCCCGTACCGGACGTCCTACGGACCAGGCCATTACGAGATTTTCCAGCGGATCCCGAAGCCGTCCAAGCCCTCGCACCGCAAGCGCGCACGCCGGCGCCGCCAGGCCTGACTCAGGTCCGGACCCACACGTAGCACGTGGTGCGGAAGTCGCGCGCGTCCTCGGGCACCGCGCCCGCCAGGCGGTAGCGGGGGTTGGATTCCAGCGCGGCCGCGAGCGACTTGTCCAGCGCCGGGGTAACCGAGCTGTCGTAGATGACCACCCGGAAGTATCCGGACTGCAGCGCGGCAAGGAACGCCGGAGTCCCGGTGAGCAGCTGACCCTTACGGTTGCGGTAGGACATGAAGTACGTGGAGGTGAACTGGTCAGGCTGCGCGTCGGGGTTGCCCATCAGGTAGTAGATGGCAACGTCGTCGTTCTCGACGAGGTACCGGGCGCCCGGCCCGAGATAGCGCGACAGCTCCATCACCTGGGTGGATGAGTTCGGCCAGCTGCCGAAGGTCTGGGTGGCCTGGGCGAGCCCGAGGACGAGCGCCGCGGCCCAGACCACAACGCCGATCTGCGCCCGCCGGAAATGGTCCCCGACCAGCCTGGCGAGCCCGACGCCGGCCATCGGCGCGGCAAAGAACAGCCCGAAGCAGATGTGCGTGTCCATCATGTTGTCGGTGTTCAGGTACAGGTGGTCGGCTAGTGCCAGCAACGCGGTGCCGGCCAGCACGAGGCCGAGCGCGCTCCTCCGGCGGCGGCTTCCGGGGAGCGCGACGAGCTCGTTCCGCTCGTTCCTCGCCTCGGTCGCGTACCTGGCGGCGCCAAACGCTGCAAGCGCGGCGACGAGCCCGCTCCATTCCCCGGCCTCGGCGAGAATGTGCAGCGCTTGATCGCCGCCGGGCGAGCGCGTCGCCAAAGTGGCCACGGCGGCCGTTACGTAGGTCCGGCCTCCGATCAGGACGCCGACGGCGAACAGTTCCACTGTTACCGCGCCCAGCACGAGCGATCGCGTGAGCGCCGTGCGGCCGAGGTAGGGGTCTGCCGCCAGGCCCGCAAGGAGCGCAAGCGTGGGCAGGTAGAGCAGCGCCCAGTAGTCAGTCCCGATCGCGAGGCCAGCCACGGGCGCAGCTAGCAGGTAGGCGCGCCAGCGCCACGGTGCGGTCCTGACCACGATCCAGGAGGCCAGCGCCAGCAGACAGAGGGATACAGCGTCATTGGTGGCCAGCTGGCCGGCGAGGGTCGTGCCCTCGGTCACGCAGAACAGGACGACGGCACAGAGCCCGACGCGCTCGTTGAAGAGCCGGCGGGTCATCGCGTACAGCAGCACGGTGGTGATCAGCATCGCGAGCAGGCTGACCGCCCGCGCGGCCGCGAGCCCCCCGACGCTGTTGGCGGCCGCGGCCAGCACCGGATAGAGGACGGGGATGCCCGGGAAGTAGGTGGCGTAGGTCCCCTGCAGCGCCGCGCCGTGCAGCAGGTGCGCCGTCTCCATGTGGCCGGCGTAAAGATAGAGCGCCTCGTCGCCGAACGCCGTGTTCTGCAGCCGCAACGACAGGATGGCCTGCATGCACAGGAGCCCGCCGAGGACCGCGCGGCTGACCCAGGTCCGGCGGGCGCTTGGCGCGCTGAACAGCTCGGGTCCCGAGCCGCGCTTCGCGCGCGGCAGGACGAGCACCCGGGTGCTCGGCTCGGCAAACTCGTCCTCCGCCGGGATGTCGGGCTCTCGCCGGTGACGGACGCTGAAGTTCTTCGCGGCAGACAGCTCCGCGGCCTGCCGCTGCCGTATCAGCTCTTGCGCATCGGGCCCGTCAGCATCGGGGACTTCCGGCTCGACGTCCGTCTCGGCCGTGAACTTGGCCAGCATGACCGTCTCGGCGTCCGGCGACTGAACCGGGCGCTTGTAAGGTGTTGCCGCGCCGCCGCGGCGAGCGGGACCGGGCCTGGCCGGCGGCGGCGAGCTGCGCGGCCGCTTGGTCATTTCTTCGGATTGATCACGGCGAGTCTGGCGATGTCCGTGGCCATCGCGGCGCGCACCGTGGGCCGCGATTCGAGCTGCCAGTCGACCCCGTCCTTGTCGAAGTCGAACCAAATGAAGCCCAGCACATTCGGGTGCCGTTTCACGCCGGTGATCAGGCTGTGCACGGCCTCAGTCTCGGATGGCCCGGTCTCGACCGAGGTCTCGGCGATGATCATTGGTTTGGTGGTGAACTTCTTGATCTCCGCGATCGTGGGGTCGTAGAGGCTGGCGAAGGTCTCCGGGCCCGAGGTCGGGAAGTAACCGGTGATGCCGACCCAGTCGACGTAGGCGTCACCGGGCCAGTAGGGCTGGAGCTGAACCTGCGGCACCGGGTTGATGATGTTCGGGTTCCAGACCCAGATCACGTTGCTGGCGCCGGCCTGGACGAACAGGTTGTGGATGTGCCGCCAGGCGGCCACGAACTCCGACGCCGGGGTCTGGCCGGTGCCCCACGGATACCAGTTGCCGTTCATTTCATGGCCGAAGCTGATCGCGACCGGCAGGTTGAGCTTGCGGACCGCATCGGCGAACTTGGTGATGTACCCGTCGCTCTGGCCATTGGCGATCGCCGCAGCGGTGGTGTCGTAGGGCTCCCAAGCGATGTAGTACAGGGCGCCGTAGGACCATGCAGTGGTCACGGCCTGCGAATCGAACGACGAGTCCCACGCCAAGTACTGACCGATGATGTCCGGCTTCTTGCCGATGCTGGCGGCAAACGCGCTGACCGGGGCGAGCGCAGGCGCATCCTGGGCCTCGACGCCGAAGAACTTGCCCCCGGTTGGGTCAAGCAGCCCGGACATGTTGTACGGCAGGCTGGCCGACGGCGTCGCGGCCGGGGCGTTGCTGTGGGTACTGCTGCCAGCGTTGCCGACGGCCTGGCTATGCGGGGAGATCACCCCGCAGCCGCCAAGCACGGTGACCGCCGCGGCTGCGGCGAGGACCGGAACAAGGAGTGCGCGGCTGGCCAGCCTCACGAGCCGATCCCGGCTTTCGGCTGGAGCAGGATGCGCCCGACGACGACGACCTGGAACACGCCGAGAATCAGGAGCAGCGAGAAGTTGTAGGGGTTCATCGTCAGCGTTCGCCACAGCGCCAGGCCCGCCCAGAGCACCGCCGAGCCGAAGCTCCACCCGACGAGGCCGATCCAGAACCGCCGCCTCCCGTCCTGCTTGGTCTTGCTGCTGCCCGAGGGCTGCCATCCGCGCAGGTTGCCGCGCATGATGTCGGACAGCGCGAAGATGTGCGCCCA
>DATHPF010000128.1:0-22339 GCA_035484155.1 Streptosporangiaceae bacterium | reverse complement strand
TGGAGCGGGTGACGAGAATCGAACTCGCACTGTCAGCTTGGGAAGCTGATGTTCTGCCATTGAACTACACCCGCGAGGGGCTGCGCCCCTGGCCCGCCCAGCCCTTGACCTGCCACGCTGACGCGACCTGCCCGACATCGTACCGGATGCGGCAGCCGGTCCGTGACCGCCTCAAGCCTGACCGGCTGCCGGCGACCAAGACCACCGATCGCGCGGAAAACGGTAAGTTGCCAAGGTGCTGCTCTCTGATCGCGACATCAAGGCCGAGGTGGAATCGGGCCGCGTCAAGCTCGACCCGTTCCTGCCCGAGTTGATCCAGCCATCCAGCATCGACGTCCGGATGGACCGCTATTTCCGGGTCTTCGAGAATCATCGCTACCCGCATATCGATCCGGCTGTCGAACAGCCGGACCTGACCAGGCTGGTCGAGCCCGACGGCGACGAGCCGTTCGTGCTCCATCCCGGCGAATTCGTGCTCGCCTCCACTTACGAGGTCATCACGCTGCCAGACGACGTTGCCGGGCGCCTTGAGGGCAAGAGCTCGCTCGGCCGGCTCGGGCTTCTGACACACTCGACGGCTGGCTGGATTGATCCCGGCTTCTCCGGTCACGTGACGCTTGAGCTATCCAATGTCGCCACCTTGCCGATCAAGCTGTGGCCGGGCATGAAGATTGGCCAGCTCTGCCTTTTCCGGACCAGCTCGCCTGCCGAGCATCCCTACGGGTCGTCTATTTACGGCTCTCGCTACCAGGATCAGCGCGGCCCGACGCCATCGAAGTCTTACCTGAATTTCTTCCGGTCAAAGGTCTGAGGCCGGACCGGCTAGACTGGTGTGATCCATCTGCGACCAAACGTAACGGCGCGCCGCCAGCCAGCTGCGGCATCTCAATTCACGTCGTCGTTACGAGCTTGAATCACTTCGGCAACGGGTACGCGGCATCTTTGTGAATGGAGTTACACAGACTTGGAGGGCCAGCCCTATGGCCATGTGGAGAATCAGGATCAACCTCTCCGACGATGCGCGGAGCAGGGCACGACTGAATGAGGTGCTGTCACATCAGCAAGTCAGCGTCATCCGGCTGACGCCCCGGGCCGGGACCGAGGCCGAGCTCTCTGGTGACGTGGTGCTAGAACTCCCGCGTGACGAGGAACTAGGCGACATGCTCACGGCGCTGCACACGATCAGCCCGCAGGTCTTCGTCAGCCGCGCTACCAGCGACGACGATGCTCCGGTAGCCGCGCTCACCGGCTCGGACTAGGGTCCGCGCTCTAGCCCGGCCGACGGCTCCGCACCTGCGCCAGCGCCGCTCGCAGCTGGTCTCGCTCGGCTTGCAGTTCGCGGACCCTCGCTTCTAGCTGCAGCACGCGGCGAACGGCGCTCAGAGTTAGCCCGTCATCGATGAGCTCGACGACGTACCGGACGACGACCATCTCGTTCCTGGTGTACCGGCGCTGGCCGCCAGCCGACCGCGATGGCCGGACTACATGGAACTCATCAAGCCGCCGCAGGAAGGCTTGCTGTACCTCGAGCATCTCCGCGACCTGACCGACGGTGAACAGCGGCATGTTCTCGTCGTCGAGTGGCAACGGCGCCATGGCTGGCCTCCCGTCTGTTTCGGTGCTGTTCGGATGGTGGCCTTCGTCGAGCAAACGGGCCCGCGCGGCCGAAGCCGCCCGGGCCCTTCGCAGGTTACCGCGCGGATCAGGCCTCGACCGCCGCCGTGGCAGCGGTGCTGACCTCAACCTTCCGCGGCAGCGCGCGCTCCTGGAGCGGAACGTGGACCCGCAGGACGCCGGCGTCGAACGCAGCGGAGATGTTCTCAGCGTCCACGCTGTCAGACAGCCGGATGCGCCGCGTGAACGAGCCCATGATCCGCTCCCGGATGAATGGCTGCTCGCCCTCAGTGTGCTCCTCCGACCGCTTCGCGGAGACCGTCAGCACGCCCCGGTCAACTGTGACGTCGATGCTGTCGGTGTCGATGCCGGGCAGGTCGAATCGCAGCTCGACCTCATGCTCGCGGCGGATGGCGTCCATCCGCATGGCCGCGTGGCCGCCGTCGCTGGCCCGCAGCGCGCGGTGGAACTCTGCGAACGGGTCGAATGTAGAAAGCAGCATGTCCGTGTCACCCTTCTCAGTTGCAGCCCCGGGCGGGGTAGCCCAGGTGGCTTCGCCTTGGTATTAGAGGAAACTTACAAGCGAAATTATATATTCCATAGGAACGGGGTTGGCACCAGCGGCACAGGGGCCAGCGTGTTCGCGCCCTGCCCGGACAGCAGAAACCCCGGTCCAGGGCAACAGCCTGGGCCGGGGTATGCCTGCTCGGGCTAACCGCTAGGCGAGCCGCTCGATGATCGTCGCGTTCGCCTGTCCACCGCCTTCGCACATGGTCTGCAGCCCGTACCGGCCTCCGGTGCGCTCCAGCTCGTGCAGCATCTTGGTCATCAAGATCGCGCCGGTCGCACCGAGCGGGTGGCCGAGGGCGATCGCGCCGCCGTTGGGGTTGGTCCTGCTCAGCGATGCGCCGGTGTCCCGTGACCAGGCAATCAGCACCGGCGCGAACGCCTCGTTCACCTCGAACACGTCAATGTCGTCCACGGACAGGTGACCCTTGGCCAGGGCCTGCTCCGTGGCGGGGATCGGGCCAGTCAGCATGTAGACCGGGTCAGAGCCGGTGACGGCCAGGGTGTGGATCCGCGCCCGCGGGGTGAAGCCGTGGCGGCGGACGGCGTTGGGCGAGGCAATCAGCAGGGCCGCGGAACCGTCGGAGATCTGGGATGCGGTCGCGGCGGTCAATTCCCAGCCCGGCCGCAGCGGCTTGAGCTCGGCCATCTTCGCCAGCGTCGAGTCACGTCGCGGCCCCTCATCGGTGGTGAGTCCGCCGACCGGGGTGATCTCACGATCGAACCTGCCCTCGTCGATCGCCCTGATCGCTCGCGTGTGGCTCTCCAGCGAGAACTCCTCCAGCTCGGCTCGCTTGATGCCCCACTTTTCGCACATGAGCTGAGCACCCCGGAACTGGGAAATCTCCTGGTCGCCGTATCGGTCCCGCCAGCCCTGGCCAAACGGGAGCGCGAGCCCTTCCTTATGCGGCAGGGCCACTGTGCTGCCCATCGGCACCATGCTCATGCTCTCGACGCCGGCCGCGATGACGAGGTCCTGGGTCCCTGACAGCACGCCCTGCGCGGCGAAATGGACGGCCTGCTGAGACGACCCGCACTGACGGTCGATGGTCACCCCCGGCACGGTCTCCGGCAGGCCGGCCGACAGCCAGGCGTTCCTGGCGATGTCAATGGCCTGGGGGCCCACCTGGGAGACGCAGCCCATGATCACATCTTCGACCGCGGCCGGATCGACACCCGTCCTCGCGATCAGCTCGCGCAGTATATGGGCCGCGAGGTCTACCGGGTGAACCGCAGAAAGGCCACCGTTCCTCTTGCCGATGGGGCTACGGACCGCCCCGACGATGTATGCCTCAGACACGACCCGACCTCCATGACCCCTGCGGCGCCACCGCCTGCCTGCACGCGCAGACAGGAGTGCGCGGAGGCTGACTTTTGCCGTCACATCGAGGCTACCCCGCGGTTTGGCAACCGTCATACCCCTGCAGTCGTGCTTTCCTCTGCCGAATACCGCCCGCCATCTGTAGTCAGGCGGCTACTATCCGTGAGTGCGCACTTCGCCATAGTCGCGCACGGCAAATCGCTCCGCAGTCATGAACTGACATTGGTCACGATCGCGCCCAACGCGCCAGACGGGGGTCACCGCCGCTCATGACGAGAATCAGCGACGACGTCGCCGGCCTGGTCAGTATCGGTGAGCTGGCCAAGGCGGCCGGCGTCAGCAGCCGTACTATCCGCTACTACGAGCAGCTGGGCATCCTGCCCGAGCCGAGACGCTCGCCCGGCGGCACGCGGAAGTACCCCGTCGAGTACGGCAGCTATATCGCGGCGGCGCTCGCGCTCAAGGACCTCGGCTTCCGCCTCGAGGAGGTCAAGCCGCTCGCGCGCCTCGCGGCGGGCCGGTCGGTCAGCCAGGGCCAGCGCGACGCGGCGGCCCGGCTCGTGGAAGACAAGATCGAGGCGCTCGCCCGTCAGGTCACAGTGCTGCGGCGGCTGCACGCGTCGGTTCGCGCTCCCGACGGCCTGCCCGTGTCCGCCGTACTCGGCACCGCCGTGCTCGACGCGCCACATGGCATGCCGGCCCACGGCACCGCCGCAGCGGCCCGCGCCGATCTCGCCGTCGTGCCGGCCATGAGCGACGACGGCGCCGCCTGATGATCGCCAACGGCTTCCGCGCCAGTGCGCCATAGGGCACGAGATTGGCCTTGCTGCCCAATGATGGGCTGTGCGGACCGGAGAGATGCCGGACGGAACGTTCCGGAGACTTCCCGGACACGGGTTCAGCTGATTGTGGCATGGCGGGATCTGTCGCGGGCGGGCTCGGGGATCCCGGTGACGTTGAGGGTGTCGATGAGGGCAGCTCCGTAGTAGATCTTGAGCCGGTCGTACTGGCGGATGATCCCGATCTCGATGCCGGCCCAGCGCAGGTCCAGGGCCAGGACCGTATGGCCGTAGCCGAAGGCCCCCTTGTCGCTGACTTTGCGGTAGCGGCAGCCGGGCGGGTAGGGGTCGGCCGGGGCGAGCTCGGCGGCGGGCAGCTCGATGCCGGTGTCGGGGCGGTAGACCTCGGCGGGGAACTGCTGGCCGATGGCCTCGTGCGGGCGGGCGTGGTTGTAGTCGTGCCGGTAGGCGTCCAGGACGTGCTGCGCGGCGGCCAGGCTGCGCGGGCGGGGGTGGTCGGCGATCCAGTCGTTCTGGGTGTCGTGCTGGCGCTCGAGCTTGCCGATGGTCTGCGGGTGACCGGGCCGGGCGTGGATCAGCTGCGTGCCCGCCGCGGTGACCTGCCGCTCGAACGCCACCGTATGGCCGAGCAGCCGGCCGGTGAAGTTGATGCCGTTGTCGGAGATCAGCTGCCGGGGCAGCCCGCACGCGGCGACCGCGCCGCGGAAGGCGTCCCAGCCGGGCCGCATCGCCGGCGCGGCGGCCACGTGCGCGGCCAGCAGGAACCGGGAATGGTCATCGACGATGTCGATCACCCAGAACCCCCGGCCGCCGGCGAGCTGGTGGCGGGTCGCGTCGATGTGCCACAGGTCGTTGCAGTACGGCCGCACGAAACGGCGCCACCCGCCCGGCGGCTCCCGCCGCCGCGGCTGATGATCGACCAGGCCGCGGCGGACCAGCACCTGGTGCACCGTCGACACCGCCGGGACGGGCCAGCCCTCCCGGGCCAGCATCGACCGGATCTTCTTCGCCCCCCACCGCGGCCGCTCCTTGCGCCACCGCGCGATCTCATCCTCGACCGCGCTATCCAGCTGCCGCGGGCTCGCAGCCGGCCGCCGCGACCGCGGGACCAGGCCCTCCAGGCCATCGGCGGCATACCGGGACAGCCACTCATACACCTGGGTCTTGGAGATGCCATGCCGGGCCGCCGCTTCCCGCGGCGACACCAGACCGGCCCGCACCTCACTGATCACCTGAAGCCTCAGCTCCACGACATCCATCACCTTCAGCGGCATGACCCCAGCAGGCCACAACCACGGTCAGGTGTCCGGCATGTCTCCGGAACGATGCGTCCGGGATGTCTCCAGTCCGCACAGCCCAATGATGGGCAGCATTTCCACATTGGCGCCCAATGGACCTGCGCCCGACGGGCCTAGCGCGAGATATCGCCCTATGCTGGAGGCCAAAGCTCGGGAGGCGGCATGAGCCAGGGCGTCATTTTGCTTGTGGTGATCGCGCTCATCATCACCTACATCGTCGCCAGGACCCGCCGACGGATGGGATTCCTGGTCACGCCAAAGACCTGGCTCGTCGTGATGGTCGCCGTCATCGTCGGCGTGCTCGCCCTATGGGCAGCCCAGACGCACTGACGCGGCGCCACAGGAGCGAGCCGCCTGCCGCAGGTGCCTACAGCGCACCGGGGGCGAGATCGCCCTTGACCGGCATTTCGAACCAGACTGCCTTGCCGTCATTGGTCGGCCGTGATCCCCACCGCGTCGCCAGCTGATCGACCAGGTACAGTCCGCGGCCGCCTTCGTCGCTCTCGCCCGCGCTCCTGATACGAGGCAGCCGCAGATCGGAGTCGAAGACCTCGACCCAGATCGACTCATGCCCGCGCCGCAGCCGCAGCGTGAAGTCCTTGCCCGGCGGTCCGCCGAAGCCCTCGTCGAACGGCGAGAGCTCCCAGTCCCCGAGGATCCCGAGCGGGCCAGGCCCGGCGCCTTCCATGACGAGCTCGTGCCGTGGTGTCGCAGGCACAGCGGCGTGCAGCACGACGTTGGTGACGACCTCGGAGACGAGCAGGCACGCCAGATCCGCCTGCTCGATGTCCATGCCCCAGCTCAGGAACGTCTCGTTCGCGAGCCGACGCGCCTCCGATACCCGGATCGGCTCGGCCGGGAACTGGCCTTCCCAGGACGCGAGGTCGACTTCCGATGTCCTGACCACGACGACCGCCATGTCGTCGTCGATCTCGCCCGGCACAGCGTGCTCGGCCGCCTCGGCTACCTGCTCCACCGTCCCATCGGCGGCCAACCGCACCGCGCGTCGCAGCATCTGCTGGACCTCGGCGTCGCTGTAGTGGCCTTTGCCGTTGGCCCGCTGGCGCCGGTCGACCAGGCCATCGGTGTAGAAGATCAGCGTCGACCCGGGCGCGAGGTAGCGCATCTCCTCGCGGTAGGTCGGCAGTCCGCGTACGCCTTTGCCGCGGACCCCGAGCAGCACGCCACGGTCCCTGATCTCCAGCTGGCTGACATCGTGGCCGCGCACGATGAGCGGCGGCATGTGGCCAGCGTTAGCGAAGGACAGCGTGCGCGACCAGGCGTCGTAGACCAGGTAAGTGCAGCTCACGGTCGGCGGATCCGATTCGGCGAAGCCGTGCGTCTCGGCCGCCGGCGGGTCCAGAGTGCGGACCCAGTCGTCTAGCTTGCGCAGGATCTCGGCGGGCGACTTGTCGTCCTGGGCGAACGCGCGCAGCGCGGCCCGGAGCTGACCCATCACCGCGGCCGCCCTGGCGCCCCGACCCTCGACGTCGCCGATCACGATGCCCACCCGGCCTGCCGACAGCGGAATGATGTCGTACCAGTCGCCGCCCACCTGCGTCTGGATGCCCTGGCCGTGGGTCTCGAGCGGCTTGGCCGGCACGTACTTGTACGCGACCTCCAGCCCGTCGACGAATGGCGGGTCCTTGGGCAGCAGGCTCGTCTGGAAGGCGAGCGCAGTGCGCCGCTCCTCCTCGAACAGCAGCGAATTGTCGATGGCGATGGCCACCCGGCTGGCGATCGCGCTCAGGAAGTCGTGGTCATCAGCGCCGTAATGGCGCTCCTCGCGCTCGGTCAGGTAGGAGAGCGCCAGGCTCATCACCCCGAGCAGCTGCCCGCGCGCAATCAGCGGTGCCGCCATCACCGAGGTCAGCCTGATGTCGTTGCACGCTTCCAGGCTCTCCGGGGAGGGGGCGGGAAAATTCTGCTCGGCCAGGTCGGCGACGACGATGGTGTCCAGCTGAGACATGGCCAGGTCGCAGAAGTGGCCCTTCGGGTACTTGATCGGCTCGCCGACCAGCGCCCAGGTGCCAGGCTCGGGCATCCAGCCGCGCGCGTGCAGCTGCGCACGCCGCATCAGCACGTCACCATGCCGCAGGTCGATGAAGCAGTGGTCGGCGAACTGCGGGACCAGCGTCTCGGCGACCTGGCGCAGCGTCACGTCGAGCTCAAGGGAACTCGCCAGGCGCTCGCCGATCCGCTCCAGCAAGCCGATCCGGTCGCTCGCCCGCTGGCCACCACGCCGAGTCGCTTCCCTGGCCATGATGACGATACCGGTGATCTCGCCATCGGCGTTACGCAGCGCAGCCGCGTGCGCTCGGACGAAGACTCTGGATCCGTCGACGCGCTGGCTGGCGAACGTGCCTTCCCAGGGCCAGCCCCGCAGCACGTTGTCGGCCATGTGCTGGACGGTTGCGGCGTCGGACTGCTCGATCCCGAGGGAGAGCAGCGGGCGGCCAGCCAGGTTGGCGGAGTCGTCAGGAAAGCCGAACAGCGTGACCGCGAAAGAGTTGGCGTACAGGAGCAGGCAGTCCCGGTCGATGACCACCACACCGGTGGACACCTGGTCCAGCACATCGCTCGCAGTGAGCAGCGCCGGTGGCAGGTCAGCTGGCGGCGTCATGCCTGGCTCACCTGACCGCCGTCACAGCCGGCAGACAAATACGTGCGCGGCGATCTCAGCGGACAGTTCCGCTCCGAGATCGCCGACCCTGTCCGCACCTGTCACCCGCACACCATTGTCGCTAGCCGCAAGGGTTACCTCGCGTCCGGGTTGTATCCCAATGTTCTTGAGTCTAAGCATGAGGGCTGCATCGCTTTGAACCTGCTCGCTGATACGGCTGACGATGACCTGCTCGCCTGCCGGGATGGCCAGATCGGTCATCGCGATGTCCGGTTCGGCGGTCGCCGTGTCAGATCGCTTGGCGGCGTCGTCGGGAACGCCGAGCTCGGCCAGCCCGGGTATGACGTTCCCGTGCGGGCAGCGGACCGGATAGTCGAGCAGTTCGACCAGGCGCCGCTCGACATTGTCAGAAATGACGTGCTCCCATCGGCACGCCTCGATGTGCACGTCTTCCCACGGCATCCCGATCACGCTCACCAGGAGGCACTCGGCCAGCCTGTGCTTCCGCATGACCCGCACCGCCAGCATCCGGCCGGTATCGGTCATGGCAAGCTGCCGGTCCCCCTCGACGCGCAGCAGGTCGTCGCGCTCCATCCGGGCAACCGTCTGGCTGACCGTGGGCCCGCTCTGCGAGAGCCGCTCGGCGATGCGCGCACGCAGGGGGACGATGCCCTCTTCCTCAAGCTCAAAGACCGTACGAAGGTACATCTCGGTCGTATCGATCAGGCCGTGCGCTGTCACTCGCCATTACCTCCGGAAACGATGCTATGCCGGACGAGCGTCCGCGTGTACCGTCCGGCGACGGCGCCCGGCGGCGCCGGCCCCCGGCCGGCCTTAGCCCGGAGAGTTTCCTGATCAGCGGGTGCGGGTCAGCGCACAGGTCAGCGTGGCGTTGGTGGTCCTGCCACGGGCGGGAACGGGGCCGTCCCAGCCAGTGTCAGGGCGCCAGCCGGGACACGACCCAGCTGTCCCCTTGCCAGCTGTACCGGAACCGGTCGTGCAGCCTGCTCACCCTGCCCTGCCAGAACTCCATCCGCTCCGGCCGCAGCCGGTAGCCGCCCCAGAAGTCCGGCATCGGCACCTGCGTACCTTCCGGCCAGCGGTGCTCTAGCTCGGTGTACCGGTCCTCCAGCTCAGCCCGGGAGGGCAGTACGGTCGACTGGCGGCTGGCCCAGGCGCCGAGCTGAGAGCCGCGCGGCCGGCTGCGGAAGTACGGCTCGCTCTCGGCCGTGGACAGTGGCTCCACGGGGCCTTCGATGATCACCTGCCGGTGCAGCGCGTACCACGGGAAGACGAGGCATGCTTCCGGCACCTCAGCCAGGTCGCTGGCCTTGCGCGACGTGCGGTTCGTGTAGAAGGTGAAGCCGCCGGACCCGGACGACTTCAGCAGCACCATCCTGGCTCGCGGTCGCTGGTCGGCTGACACCGTGGCCAGCACCATGGCGGTCGGCTCGGGCAAGCCGGCCCTGATGACATCGGTCATCCACACATCGAACAAGTCCATCGGGTCGGCGGGCAGCATGGACTCGTCCAGTGTGCCGGTCAGGCCGGGGCCGGGTAGGCCAGGGCCGGGCAGCCCGCCGTCAGGTTCAGCATGTCGAGTTGGCTCCACGGGTAGTGATCCTCTCGCACTGCCACGGCGGCCGCCAGCCGCCGTCTGGCCCTAGTGGTGCCAGTTTGATGTGGTGAGCACCACCATGGTCAGGTCGGGTTACCGGTCCGTGGTCATCGCGAGGTTGAATAGGGGGCGCAGGCCATGAAGGCCCGCTGGCCCCCGCCGCTCGACGAGCGGCCTGAACTCCCCCCGGCCAGCCCGTCGGCCTGCCTGTATCAAGGAGACGGAGGAGCACGAATGTCCGACTTTGTGCCGGGACTCGAGGGCATCGTCGCATTCGAGACGGAGATTGCCGAGCCAGATAAGGAAGGCGGCTCACTCCGGTACCGAGGCGTCGACATCGAGGAGCTTGTCGGCCACGTCTCCTACGGGCACGTGTGGGGCCTGCTAGTGGACAACAAGTTCGCGCCAGGCCTGCCACCCGCTGAGCCGTACCCGATCCCGGTGCACTCCGGCGACATCCGCGTCGACGTCCAGAGTGCGCTGGCCATGCTGGCGCCAGCCTGGGGCATGCACCAGTTGCTCGACATCAGCGACGAGCAGGCCCGCGATGACCTCGCCAGGGCCTCGGTCATGGCGCTGTCATTCGTCGCCCAGTCCGCTCGCGGGCTCGGCGAGCCGATGGTGCCGCAGCGGCGGGTAGACGAGGCCAGGACCATCACCGAGCGGTTCATGATCCGCTGGCGCGGCGAGCCCGACCCCAAGCACGTCAAGGCCATCGACGCGTACTGGGTGTCGGCCGCCGAGCACGGCATGAACGCCTCCACGTTCACCGCCCGGGTCATCGCCTCGACCGGCGCCGATGTTGCCGCGGCGATGTCGGGCGCGGTGGGCGCGATGTCCGGCCCGCTGCACGGCGGCGCTCCCGCTCGGGTGCTGCACATGATCGAGGAAGTGGAGAAGACCGGCGACGCCACCGCCTACGTTAAGCAGGCGCTGGACCAGGGCGACCGGCTGATGGGCTTCGGCCACCGGGTGTACCGGGCCGAGGACCCGCGAGCCCGAGTACTCCGGCGGACCGCCAGGGAACTCGGGGCGCCGCGGTACGAAGTCGCGGCCGCACTCGAGAAGGCGGCTCTGGACGAGCTCCACGCCCGCCGCCCCGATCGCGTCCTGGCGACGAACGTGGAGTTCTGGGCGGCGATCATGCTCGACTTCGCCGAGGTCCCGGCGCACATGTTTACCTCCATGTTTACCTGCGCGCGGACAGCCGGCTGGGCGGCGCACATCCTCGAGCAGAAGCGGACTGGCAGGCTCGTCCGGCCGAGTGCTGATTACATCGGGCCGAAGGCTCGTTCGGTTCGGGACGTGCCCGGTGCCAACGAGGTATTCGATCAGGATGTCTGACCCAGCGCAGATCGTCATCCCGGCGGACCTGCTGCCCGCTGACGGCAGGTTCGGCAGCGGGCCGACGAAGGTCCGGGACGCCCAGATGGAGGCGCTCGCTGCCGCTGGACGCGGCCTGCTTGGCACCTCGCACCGGCAGGCGCCGGTGCGGAACCTGGTGCAGCGGATCCGGGACGGCCTGGCCGCGCTCTTCGGCCTGCCGGATGACTATCTCGTGGTACTCAGCAACGGCGGCACGACGGCGTTCTGGGAGTCCGCTGCATTTGGCCTGGTCTCCGCCAAGGCCCAGCACCTGAGCTTCGGCGAGTTCTCGTCGAAATTCGCCAAGGTGACTGAGGCGGCACCCTGGCTCGCCGATCCGTCAGTCATCGCGTCGGCGCCGGGCACCTACCCGGCGCCGCGCGCGGAGTCCGGGGTGGACGTCTACGCGCTCACGCACAACGAGACCTCGACCGGCGTCGCCATGCCCGTCCGGCGCGTGCCTGACGCGGACAAGGGCGCCCTCGTGCTCGTTGACGCGACGAGCGCAGCGGGCGGCATCGCGGTGGATCCGACCGAGTTCGACGCATACTACTTCGCGCCGCAGAAGTGCTTCGGCTCCGATGGCGGCCTGTGGCTGGCGCTGCTGTCCCCGGCGGCTGTCGAGCGCGCGGCGCGGATCGCGGCCAGCGATCGCTACATCCCGGAGTTCCTGTCCCTGCAGGCCGCCATCGAGCAGTCCAGGCTGCAGCAGACCTATAACACCCCGGCGCTGGCAACGCTGGTGCTGCTGGCCGACCAAGTGGACTGGATGCTCGGCCAGGGCGGCATGGCCTGGACCACCGAGCGGACGGCCGCCTCCTCCGGCATCCTGTACAACTGGGCCGATAAGTCGCCGGTGGCCATGCCGTTCGTCACTGATCCGGCAGCTCGCTCGCAGGTGGTCGTGACGATTGACTTCGCTGACCACATCCAGGCCACGACGCTGTCGGCGGCCCTGCGCGCGAACGGCATCGTCGATACCGACTCCTACCGCAAGCTCGGCCGCAACCAGCTGCGGATCGGGACGTTCCCCGCGATCGAGCCGGGCGACGTCGAGGCGCTGACCGCGTGCATCGACTACGTACTGGAGCGCATGTAGCTCAGGTGCCGGCACCCGGCCGTTCAGTACGCGGCCGCCCCGTCAGCGGCCAGTCCGCGACGTCCTCGTAGCGGGACGCCTGGCCGCCACCGAGGTAGCTGCGGATGAGGTGCACGGATTGCGCTGTCCATGCCGACGTGCTGAAGCCCGCCAGGGCGGCGGTCAGGGTGGCCACGTTGCCGGGCTCGCGGCAGCGCGCCAGGGTCAGGTGCGGGCTGTACTTCCGGCTCTCGTCAGGCGGCGGCGCACCCGCTCGCCTTGCGCCTGCGGAGACCGAGCCAGCCAGTGCCCGCAGTGCGCGCTTGTCGGCCTCGACGCCGGCCCACAGCACACGAGCCCTGGACGCGGCCGGGAACGCGCCGCCGCCCGCGATCGCCAGGCGCTGCGCCGGGTGCCGACCGGCCGCTCGCTCCAGCCGCCTGCTGAGCTCTGGCAGGATGCGCTCGTCGACCTCGCCCAGGAAAGCCAGCGTCAGGTGCCACGAGGTGCTGCTGGCCCAGCGCAAGTCCGGCGCTGCGGCCTGGAGCGGCCTGACCGCCGCCGCGAGCTCGGCGTGCACCGCGGCCGGCGGCACGATGGCAACGAACAGCCTCATGCCGCCATTCGTATCAGCAGAGGCTCTATCAGCGGCCTAGGGCTCACCCGGCGATGCGGGCTAGCTCGGCCGGCCGGAGGTAGTTCCGTACCTGGACGCCGCGGCTGCGCGCGATCAGTAGCGTCATCACCACGGTCGCGGCCACGGAGATGACGCCGCCCGCGATCATCGCCATCCGGGCGCCGTAGGTCTCAGCCACCCAGCCTGCCAGCGGCGAGCCGAGCGGCGTGCCACCGAGGAAGACGAGCATGTACAGGCCCATGACCCGGCCGCGCATGTCCGGTCCGGTGTTCAGCTGCGTGCTCGAGTTGGCGGCCGTGGAGAACATCAGCAGCGTCAGCCCGGTCGGAATGAGCACCACGAGGAACGTGAGGTAGTCCGGCACGAAGCCGGTCGCGATCTCGAGGACGCTGAACGCGAACGACGTCGCCAGCAGCAGCCGCAGCGTCGGCCGGCTCCGGCGGGCGGCGAGCAGGGCTCCGCCCAGCGCGCCGACGGCAAACACGGCCGACGCCAGCCCGAACGCGCTCGCCCCGGTGTGGAACACGGTCCGTGACATCAGCGCGGTCGTCACCTGGAAGTTCATGCCGAACGTGGAGACGAAGAAGAGCAGGATCATCGGCATCCAGAGCGTCGGCCTCGCGCGCACGTAGGACAGGGCTTCGCGCAGCTGGCCAGGGCCACGCTTGGTGCGCTGGGCCGGATGAAGTTCGTCGGGGCGCATCAGCTTGAGCCCGATGAGCACGGCGCCGTAGGAGCCCGCATTGACCAGGAACGCCGCCGGTGTGCCGAGAACGCCTATCGCGAGGCCAGCCACGGCCGGGCCGACGATCCGGGCCAGGTTGAAGACGGCGCTATTGAGCGCGATCGCGTTGGCCATCCCGTCCCGGCCGACCATCTCCACGGCGAACGCCTGGCGTGTCGGATTGTCGACGACAGTGGCCAGCCCGAGGGCGAAGGCGAGTACGTAGACCTGCCAGATGCGGACGGTTCCGGTCAGCGCCAGCACGCCCAGGATGAGCGCGAGCCCGCCCATCATCGTCTGGGTGAGCATCAGGATCCGGCGCTTGGAGTAGCGATCGGCGATCACGCCGCCCCACAAGCTGAACAGCAGGAGCGGCAGGAACTGCAATCCGGTGGTGATGCCAAGCGCGGTACCGCTGTTGTGGGTCAGCTCGAGCACCAGCCAGTCCTGGGCCACCCGCTGCATCCAGCTGCCGGTATTCGATACCACCTGGCCAGCAGCAAAAAGGCGATAGTTCCGGGTCTGAAGGGAGCCGAAGGTCTTGCTGCCCCATCGCCCCGTGGTAGCCGGAACCGTAGTGGCAGGGCCCGTGGTAGCCGGAACCGTGCTGGCCGCGACTGGCCCCGTCAGGACTGGCTGAGCTTCTCCAGGATCGGCGCCGCGGCTCGCAGGGCCGCGCGTTCGGCCGGAGTCAGCTCGCGCAATCGCTGCGCCAGCCAAGCTTCCCGCAGGCGTCTCGACTTCTGGACGACCTCCCGGCCGGCCTGTGTGACCGTCAGCACGACCTGTCGACGGTCCGTGGCGTGTGGTCCGCGGATGACCAGACCGCTCTCCTCCAGTGCCGCGATCACCCTGGTCATCGACGGCGGCTGCACCTTCTCGTGCTCGGCCAGCTCGCCAGGCGTCATGGCCCCGTGCCGTTCCAGCGCCGCCAGGGCTGCCAGCTGCGTGTCGGAGAGGCCGGGTTCCAGGCCCTTGGCCAGTCGCTCGGCCCGTAGCCGACGAGCGAGACGGCTCACTGAGATCCGCAGGGCGCTCGCTAGGCCCGCGTCGGATCTGGTCTGCTGCGGCGTGGTCATCTTCGTTAACCTGAGTCATTACTCTTGCTAACTATAGGCGATGCTCGCGCATTCCGCCGGGTTAGTTAGCGTGCTGGCTGATGCCGGACCGCCGCCACAGCTGGCCGATTACCGTTGCTGGCCAGCTGAATCCCGGTCGGTCCCGTGAGCATCGTCCCACGATGCCGGTCCCCGCGCAGCACGACGCCGACCGCGGCTGAGAGCCCGCGAGGCCGCCAGCGGCATCGGCTAGCCTGAGGCCGTGACCCGCCCAGAACGTCCGGTCCCGCCACCGCTGGAAGGCGATGACAGGCTCATTACTGCCGTGATCACGGCAGGGTTCCTGGTGGCCCTGGTCGTCTTGCTGATCGTGCGTGGCAGCCTGCCGGCGGCGGACCGGTGGTGGATCTGGGTAGCGGCCTCCGGCACCGTGCTCGGACTCTTCGGGCTCGCCTATGTGCCGTATTTGAAGCGATCACGCGCGCGCACGGCCGAGCGGCGGCGGGCCGAGCGCGAGGCGGCCGGCTATCACAGTGCTACTGACATCACCGCCACCGACATCACGCAAGCCCCACCGCGCTAACCCGACGAAGCCAGCCCGCCCGATCTAACCCGACCGGCTTAGCCCCGGCTGGCAGGTGGCGCGTCAGGACTCGTGGTCGAACGACTCGAATACGGTGTCCGCCAGCGCCACCCCGGGCATGTCCACCAGGTCGTAGCCGACCTCGTCGATGACCGGCGCATTCGCGCCGCCACCGGGCCGGGTGGATACCGCCTCGGAATGCGCGCCGCAGCCATGATCGAGTGAGACGACGCGGCCGTCGTCTGGTGCGTACTCGTTCGCACAGACGCCGAAGACGCGGCCCAGCGGACCGCCAAGCGGCGTCAGGAATCCGCAGGTGACGCAAGGTCCTGGCGCCGCCCGCGCCAGCGGGGTACCGGGACCGTGCTCGCTGGAGTACCACCGCACCGCAGTGGTGTCCCGGCCGATCGCCGACAAGACCCGCGACCGACCGCCGAGCAGCAGCGCCGCACCGTCGGTGCTCGCCTCAGCTCCTGCGACGGTCGCCAGCCCGAGCGACTGGGCGAGTTCGCCACCCTTATCCCACTGGGCGCTGTCGTCCCAGTCCAGTACGCCGTCATCGCCCTCAAGCAGACTGACGGGCACCAGTCGCTCGTCGTCGCCGGCGGCAGGCATCAGATCTCCGACACCGATGTCGCCGGGACGTACCCGCTCGCTCCACGGCACCCAGTCGGGCGCGAGCAGGGAGTCTGGCCCCGGCAGCAGCACGACCTCGTCCACAGTGACCGTCTTGGCCCGCGAGGCTCTGGTGACCGTGACAGCCCAGCGCCATCCGGTATAGCCAGGGTCCATGCAGCCGAACAAATGGGTGACGACGCGCTCGTCGTCCGCCACGACCCCGACGTGCTCGCCGACTTTACCCACGCCGGCTAGCTCCTCCGCGGCGGCCCTGGCCAGGTCGGTCGCCTCGACGCAGGCCTCATCCAGGACGGCGGCACGTGTACGGGTAGGGCTCACGTTAGGTAATTGTTCCTCATCAGAAGGTATGCACGCCTGGTCAACCCCGTTATCTGCCGGCAGATGGCGTCGGCCAGTGGTTGTGCGGGCCCGTGAAGGAAGAATACTTGAGCCATGGGAGACACCGGCACGAGCGAGCGGGCCAGGCGCGCCGGTCGATCGGTATCCGCCGCCTCACAGCGCGCTGGCCGGGTCAGCGCGGCCGCGGCGGGCGGAGCCGGGCGCTTCGTGCACCGCATGAGCGGCGCTTCCGGGGCTGGCCGTACCGGATTGTCCAACCTGATCGAGCTCACCGCGGCCGGCGGCATCGGTGATGCCTTCGTCGCCGTGGCCCTGGCTGGAACGCTGTTTTTCAGCACCTCGGTTGACCAAGCGCGCACTCAGGTCGCTTTGGCACTCCTGATCACGATTGCGCCCTATGCGCTTCTTGCTCCGCTGATCGGCCCGCTGCTTGATCGGGTGAAGCGAGGTAACCGCTACATCCTCATGGGTACCTTGCTCGCGCGTGGCCTGCTGTGCTGGGGGATGGCTGGCGCCGTCCATCCCAACAACGCCGTGACGCTGCTGCCCGCAGCGTTCGGCGTACTGCTGCTGCAGAAGATCTACGGGGTGACCAGGGCGGCAGTCACGCCGCGGCTGCTGCCCTCGGAGATCACGCTGGTGACGGCCAACGCCCGGTCGAATCTCGGCTCGCTTATCGCCACGTCCGTCGGAGCAGCCTTGGCTCTCGGGGTCGACAAGATCGCGGGCGGCGATGGCGGCGGTGCCGCGTGGGTGCTCCGGGTCGCCACGGTGATCTACCTGGCGGCGACTATTGCCGGCCTGCGCCTGCCCGAGCGGGTCGACGCAGACGATGAAATCGCCGTCGGCGATATCCGGCCCGGCCAGACGGCTGGGCGCGGGCCTGCTGCGGCGGATCCGGCCAGCGACTTTGGCGGCAACGGCGCAGGCGCCGACGGCAGGGGGCCAGGCGGCACGAGGATTTTCGGAGCCCAACAGGGCGCTGCCGAGGCGGGTCGCGACGGGGCAGCACGCGCCGCCAAGCGTCGGCGGATCTTCGCGATGCCGAGGGTCGGGCCTGTTGTCGGCGAGGCGATGCGGGCCAACGCGGCGATCCGTGTTTTCTACGGCTTCATGCTTTTCTTTCTGGCCTTCATTCTGCGCAGCGAGCGCTTCGGCCACATCTCCGACACGGTCGCGCTGGGCGGCCTGGCGGTCGCGATAGCGGCGGGCGGGATACTCGGCACCACTATCGGCTCTGCGCTCAGGTCACGCGCGCCCCTGGCCATGATGTTCATCGTCCTCGGCGTGGCGACGGTCGCCACCACGGCGTGCGCGGTCTTCTTCGGGCTCTGGACAGTGCTGGCGGTGGCGCTCGTGGCCGCGGTCAGCCAGACGCTGGTGAAGGTGGCGCTTGACTCGATCCTGCAGCGGGAGATCCCAGCGGAACGGCGGTCGTCCGCGTTCGCCTTCTCCGAGACCCTGCATCAGCTCGCGCTCGTCGGCGGCGGCCTCATCGGCCTGCTGCTGTCGCTGACAAGAAGCGGCTTCACCGGCCTGACGGTGGCCGCTATCGGGCTCGCGCTCGCGCTGTGCTGGCTGATCCTGACCCGCCGCCGGCGGATCCTGCGGACCCAGCCCGTAGCGTCTGGCCCGGCGCTCTAGTACGCAGGTCAGGATTCGAGGTCGTCAGCGACAGCTCGAAGCACGGCGGCGATCTTCTTCGCGTCGCGGCTGTCCGGACGCTTGGACCGGCGATAGGTGTTGGACACGCCGTCGAGCAGTTTGATGAGGTCCTCCGTGATCAGGACCATCTCGTCCGGACTCTTGCGGTCTACCTTCGCCACGGTAGGCGGCGGTTCCAGCACCCGCACCTGAAGGGCCTGCGTCCCGCGGCGGCCCTCGGCCACGCCGAACTCCACCCGCTGCCCCGGTCGCAGCGCAGCGGCAGCTGGCTCCAGGGCAGTTGAATGGACGAATACCTCACCCCCGTCGTCACGAGTGAGGAAGCCGAATCCCTTATCGGCGTCATACCACTTGACCTTGCCAGTTGGCACGTGCGGGACCTTACGCGAGAAGGAACGAATGGGGGCAGGTCCGGAGCGCCTGCCCGAGTAAGGCTATCGGTTATGGACTGCCTCCGGCGCTGCCGGCAGCTCAGTGAACTGCCCGCGGCCGCAGCCGGTCTGCCGGGCAGATAGACGTGGCCCCCGCTCGCACCGGGACGTCGTCCTCCGCGACCGCACGCGCGTGATGGTGCTGAGACGGATTGCATGCGGGGCCGGAATACCGGCTGACGACTACCTTGTCAGGCACGCCAGCAAGACTGGCTCCCCATACCCGGAACCGGTCCAGCTCAACCGCCGCCGCAGGCGCGCAGCCACCATCCGCCGTCGCGCTGACCCGGCCCTCGTCAGCCGATCTTGTGTGGCTTGTTCCATGGCGGGACAGCAGGCGGGCGCCGCCCGTGAATGCTCCGCCAGCCCAGATACGCAGCGCTGAGCACTGCGGCGAGACGGCTGGTCACCACCCCATACACCCAGCCCTCGTGCACGCCCTGGCTTACCGAGACATGACCGCCGTTGGCGACCCCGACGGCTGTCCCGATCAGTGTCACCAGCAGCGGCAGCGCCAGGCCAAGCCACTTATCGCGGTAGTCCCACAGGCGCGAGGCCAGCGCGAGAGCAGCGCCCGCCAGCCAGACCGGCGGATAGATGACACCGCCCAGACCAAGGAGCACTACCGCCGACGCCTCCAGCGGACTGCGGCGGAACCAGGTCGCGAATGCGTTCAGCACGCGGTGCGCCTGCCTGGACAGGACCGGGTCTCGACGCGTCAATAGCGGGCTGGCGTCCGCGGGCTCGCCTGACGCGGGCGAGCCCGAGATCACGACCTTGCGTGTGCCCGCATCGGCGCCGGCTGGCGCAGACGGCCAGCGCGGCTTCGCCGGGTCTGCCGCGAGCGGCTCCGGCGCCGCGGACGCATCGTCGGACTGATCAGCCGCGACCGGCTCGCGTCCGCCTAGTGCCAGCATGAACCAGCTCGGCTCGCTGGCCTGCGCTGGGATGCGCGCCGCGGGTTCATCAGCGCCGGCCGGAGTTGGCTCGCGAGCTACGCCATTGCGGGCTATCCCGTTAGAGGCCGCATGGACGCCGGGGGTGGGGGTTTTGGGGTCGAGGGGTTCGGGGGCACTACTTCCGGCAGCGTCGGTTCCAGCGGCAGCGGTAGTTCCGGCAGCGGCGGTAGTTCCGGCGGCGGTGCTGGCTCCCGCGCCGTTGGTTCCGGCAGGCGTGCTGGCTCCTGCGCCGTTGGTTTCCGCGGCGGTGCTGGCTCCTGCGCCGCCTTTTCCGGCGTCGGAACTGCCTGCGGCGCCCGTGGTTCCAGCGCCCGTGGTTCCAGCGCCCGTGGTTGCAGCGCCCGTGGTTCCAGCGCCCGTTGCGATGGTGGTTCTAGCCGCACGACCCGGCGTCGACGCCGGGTCGGCCGGTGCATCGACCAGGGTCGCGCCGTCGAGCAACGTCAGCTGCAGGTCGGCCCGGCTGCCTTCCTGCACGGGCCAGTGCCAGCTCGGGGTGCGGGCTCTGGTCGCGTCACGGCGAAGGACCCTGGCAAACCGGGGTCGGCTCGCAGCCGCCTCGGGCAACTCGCCGCGCACAGCCGCGAGCCGCTGGCGTTCCTGCCGCACCAGCCCCGACGGGTCACCAAGTCTCGCGAGCAGCGCGCCTACCTCCATGGCAGTCGGCGGACCGGCGAGACCGGTCTTGCGCTCGATGAGGTCACGCGTCCGGTTCATCAGCGCGCGCCGGTCATCGGGATCCAGCTGACCGCGAGCCGCGACCGACAGCCTGTTGAGGTAGTCGCGGATGAGCTGTTCGGTGGGCGGGCTCATGGGCTGATGATCCCTCTTCGAGCAGCCTTTGTGGAGCCGGCACGCATGACGAATCCGGCCGCGGCCGTAACGGATGTTGCGTCCGCGCTGCGTGCGGCGCGCGCACGCCAGCCTGCCGTAACAGCGGAAGGCAGCCCCGGCACTGCCGGGACTGCCTTCTGCCGTGTGCAGCCTGAAATGGCTGGCTTCTGCCGGGCAGCCCGCATGCGCGGGCCGACTGGATCAGAAGTCCATGTCACCGCCGCCACCAGGACCGCCTGCTGGCGCCGGGTTCTTCTCCGGCTTCTCGGCGATCACTGCCTCAGTGGTGAGGAACAGCGCGGCGATCGATGCGGCGTTCTGAAGCGCCGACCGAGTCACCTTCGCCGGGTCGATGATCCCGGCCTTGAACATGTCGACGTACTCGCCGTCGGCAGCGTTCAGGCCGTGACCAGTCGGCAGTGAGCGCACCTTCTCGACCACGACGCCGCCTTCGAGGCCGGCGTTGATCGCGATCTGCTTCAGCGGCTCCTCCAGCGCCCGGCGCACGATCTGCGCGCCAGTCGCCTCGTCACCGGGCAGCTCGAGCTTCTCGAACGCGCTCTTGCCAGCCTGGATCAAGGCGACACCGCCACCGGGGACGATGCCCTCCTCGACCGCAGCCTTGGCGTTGCGCACCGCGTCCTCGATGCGGTGCTTGCGCTCCTTCAGCTCGACCTCGGTCGCCGCGCCCGCCTTGATGACGGCCACGCCGCCAGCGAGCTTGGCGAGCCGCTCCTGGAGCTTCTCGCGGTCGTAGTCCGAGTCCGTGTTCTCGATCTCGGCGCGGATCTGGTTCACCCGGCCGGAAATCTGCTCCGGGTCGCCAGCGCCATCAACGATGGTCGTCTCGTCCTTGGTCACGGTGACCTTGCGGGCCCGCCCGAGCAGGTCCAGATCAGCGTTCTCCAGCTTGAGGCCGACTTCCTCGCTGATGACCTGACCGCCGGTCAGAATCGCGATGTCGCCGAGCATGGCCTTACGGCGGTCACCGAAGCCAGGGGCCTTCACCGCGACGGACCTGAACAGGCCGCGGATCTTGTTCACGACCAGGGTCGCCAGAGCCTCGCCATCGACGTCCTCGGCGATGATGACCAGCGCCTTGCCCGACTGCACGACCTTGTCGAGCAGCGGCAGCAGGTCCTTGTTCGCCGAGACCTTCGAGTTGACGATCAGGATGTAGGGGTCCTCGAGGACTGCCTCCATCCGCTCTGGATCGGTCACGAAGTAGTGCGAGATGTAGCCCTTGTCGAAGCGCATGCCCTCGGTGAGCTCAAGCTCTAGGCCGAAGGTGTTGCTCTCCTCGACGGTGATGACGCCTTCCTTGCCGACCTTGTCCATCGCTTCGGCGATCATCTCGCCGATTGCGGTGTCACCTGCGGAGATGGAGGCCGTGGAAGCAATCTGCTCCTTGGTCTCCACGTCCTTGGCCAGCTTGGACAGCTCCTCGCTCACGCGCTCCACGGCTGCCTCGATGCCGCGCTTGAGCGACATCGGGTTGGCACCCGCTGCGACGTTGCGCAGGCCCTCGCGGACCAGCGCCTGGGCGAGCACTGTCGCCGTAGTAGTGCCGTCGCCAGCGACGTCATCCGTCTTCTTGGCGACTTCCTTAACAAGCTCGGCGCCGATCTTCTCCCACGGGTCCTCGAGCTCGATCTCCTTGGCGATGGAAACACCATCGTTGGTGATCGTGGGGGCTCCCCACTTCTTCTCGAGCACCACATTGCGGCCCTTGGGGCCGAGGGTTACCTTCACGGCGTCGGCTAGCTGGTTCATGCCGCGCTCGAGGCCGCGCCTGGCGTCCTCGCTGAACGCGATCATCTTCGCTGCCATAGGCTTCCAGTCCTCCCGGAACTTTGTGCCTGCGTGCCGACCGGGCCGACGCCCGCGACGGACGACCGCGACTGGCGGTCAGTCCCTGCCCGCCGCCAGAAGGGCCTCATCGCCCCGATCACGTCACTGCGTTGTCACTCTCACCCCGAGAGTGCCAACGACATTTTTAGCACTCTCGGGGTGAGAGTGCAAGCCAGAGGGTTTCGGGCCGGACATATCCGCAGGTCAGCAGCATTGACGCAGGAGCGTCCGGACTGGCGGATCGGGCCCGGCAGCGAAAGGCCCGGCATCCCGAGACTCGGGATACCGGGCCTTTCCGGCAGGTTCTTGCAGCCGACTTAGACTGTCCGCACGGC
>DATHPF010000127.1:0-9415 GCA_035484155.1 Streptosporangiaceae bacterium | reverse complement strand
TCGGGCCGGCCGAGTCGGCCGACAGGAATCTGTCCCCTGATGCGCGCGAGCACCTTGTCCGGAATGGTGGCGAGCATGTCCGTGGCGATAAAGCCGGGAGTGACAGCGTTCACGGTGAGGCCGAGGCCGTCACCCGCTGGCCGCTCCGCGCGGTTCAGCTGGAAGATGGCCTCCCTGGCCAGCGATTTCGTCAGGCCGAACAAGCCGGACTTGGACGCGGCATAGTTGGCCTGGCCGATATTGCCGGTCTCGCCGATCACCGACGACACGCTGACGATCCGGCCGGTGCCACGTTCGATCATGTGCTCAAGAGCGGCCTGGGCGATGAAGAAGGCTCCGGACAAGTTGACGGCGATGACGCGCTGCCAGTCCTCGTCGGACATCTTGGCGGCCGTCCGGTCGATGGTGATGCCGGCGTTATTCACCAGGATGTCGAGGCGCCCGTGCTGTTCGATGACGTCGTGCACGACGCGCCGGCAGTCGTCGGCCAGCCCGATGTTGCCTTCGTGCAGCGTGCAGAGCCGGTCAGGAAACTCTGCCAGCATGGACGCCTGGAACTTCTCGGCTCCCTCACGCTGACGCCAGTAGCCAGCCGCGATCGATGCGCCCTCAGCGGCGAGACGGTGGCAGATCGCGGCTCCGATGCCTCTAGTGCCGCCGGTGACCAGGGCCACTCGGCCGCTGACCATGCCCGTCGGCGTCTGCTGCGGCTGCGTTGCCGTCGCGGCCCAGGCAGGCGTTACTGTGTCTTCCCGCTGTCCTTGCATTGTTCGCTCCCAGTCCTCGTAGCCGATGTTTCTGGTACCTAGGGCGTCATGACGATGCGTGCCTTTGCCCTGCCGTGCATGACTTCCCGCATGGAGTCGTTGACTGCGGCCAGAGGCCTCGTCTCATAGATGACCCGGGTCTGTCCGGCCGCGTGCAAGGCGAACACGTCCAGCAGGTCGGCGCGGGTGCCCACGATGGAGCCGATCACCGAAGTCCCGTTGAGCACGGTGTCGAAGACCGGGATGGGGAGAGTGCCGGCTGCGGGCAACGCGACCAGCACAAGCCGGCCGCCGCGGCGCAGGCCGGCATAAGCCGCGGCGAAAGACCTGTCGTCGACGGCCAGGCCGATGGCGACGTCCGCGCCGCCGTGTGATTGCAGGACGGCGGCCGGGTCCTCGGTCCGCGCGTCAATGGTGATGTCGGCACCGAGTTCCTTGGCGAGCTGCAGTTTCTCGTCGGTGACCTCGATCGCGGCCACTGTGCCGCCGAAGATCTTGGCGTACTGGACGGCGAGGTGGCCGAGGCCGCCGACGCCGGAGATCGCGACAAGATCGGCCGGGCGCACGTTGCCGACCTTGACTGCTTTGTACGTAGTCACGCCCGCGCAGCTCAGTGGCGCCGCGTCGAAGGGGTCGATGCCATCGGGGACCTTGGCGGCGAACGCTGCCTCGGCCAGGAAGTACTCGGCGTAGCAGCCGTCGACGGAGTAGCCGGTGTCAAGCTGCTGCAGGCACAGGGTCTCCCAGCCGGTCAGGCAGTGCTTGCAGGTGCCGCAGGCGTAGCCGAGCCAAGGCACGGCGACCCGCTGCCCGATCGTCAGGCCGCTGACTCCTTCGCCGGTCGCATGCACCAGGCCAACGCCTTCATGGCCGGGCACGAACGGCGGACTCGGCTTGACGGGCCAGTCGCCGTTGGCCGCGTGAATGTCGGTGTGGCACAGGCCGGATGCTTCCATCCGAACAGTTACCTGCCCGCGGCCGGGCGACGGGATGGGACGGTCCTCCATCACCAGCGGCTGGCCGAATTCTCGTACAACTGCAGCTTTCATTTCTTCTCCAGGTGAGTTCTGGCCTCTGACTGGCAATGGCCTTCCGGCCGGATATTCCGGTGCCCTTGTACTGCCGGCCGGAAGGGCGGTCGGCAGTACAAGGAGCGTTAGCAGCTGGAACTGCCGGCCAGCCGGGCTGCATGTCCCGGCTGGCCGGCAGGTCAGGGTTACCCGGCGGCGGGGGTGCCGGGTGCGGTGCCGATGAGGTCGTCGGCGGGGGGCTGGCTGCCGTTATGGGCAGTGGCGACCGGGGTGGTGACCGAGTGCTGTCCGCGGCCGGCGCGGCCAGGCAGGATCTCAGTCTCAGGGGCCGTGCGGCGGGCGTGGAAGAGGCCGAAACCGCTCAGCAGAAGCATGACGCCAGCGGCGATGAATGCGGCGATCGCGGCGATGCCGGCGATCGTGCCCATGGTGCCGAAGGCGTAGGCGTTGAGCAGCAGCCCGCGCAGTGTCTCACCCTTGAACACGGTCGCGACCTGGCCCGCGAGCTTGAGGTTGGCGGGCTGCGCGATGGACTCGGTGGATAGCTGGGCGTAGGTCTTGCCGCCGCCGATCTCCACCAGGTGGACCGCGATGAAGTCGTTGGCCCAGACCTCGGCCTGCTGCCCGGTCAGCAGCTGCTGCCCGGCGTACTGGGATACCGACGGGATCATCGACGGGGTGATCTCGGTGCCGGCCTTGGCGTGGGCGAAGGCCGATGCCGGCGGGAAGTAGATCTTCTGCGCGGCGAGCTGACTATGGACCTGGTTGCCGATGAAGTTATGGCCCCACAGTGCCAGTCCGCCCGCGACGGCGAGGGTGACGGCGAGGAACAGGCCAGCCACGGCCATCAGGATGTCGAATGCTCTGCGTTTCATGAGGGATCTCCTGGAGTCAAAGCGTGCTCAGATACGGGGTTGCTTGGCCCGGCCCGCCCTAGCGGTGGGCCGGGAGTAACTAGTCACTGGCGGCGCCGGTGGCGGGGGTGGGTGAGCTGCCGTTAGCGGCCGGCGGCGGAGTGGCCGGTCCGGGCAGTACCACCGGGTCGGCTGCTGTCGGAGCTGAAGCAACTGGAAGCGCGCCCGGCAGCCCGGCGGCATGCTTTTCGCCTGCGAGGAAGGTGCCGATTTCGGCGATGGTGGTCATCAGCGGGGCGGGGAACACCACGGTGGTGTTCTTGTCGACGCCGATCTCGACCAGGCTCTGCAGGTTGCGCAGCTGCAGCGCCACCGGGTGCGCCATCATGATGTCGGAGGCCTCGCCCAGCGCGGCGGCGGCCAGCGACTCGCCCTCGGCGTTGATGATCTTGGCCCGCTTCTCCCGCTCGGCTTCGGCTTGCCTCGCCATCGCGCGCTTCATGGAGTCGGGCAGCTGGATGTCCTTCAGCTCGACCAGGGTGACCTCGACGCCCCACTCGACCGTGGACACGTCGAGGATCTTGCGGATGTCCAGGTTGATCTTGTCGGTCTCGGACAGGGTCTGGTCGAGAGTGTGCTGGCCGACTACCTTGCGCAGGGTGGTCTGGGCGATCTGGTCGATGGCGGCGCGGACGTTCTCGATCGCGACGACTGACCTCACCGCGTCCACGATGCGGAAGTAGGCGACCGCGGATACATCCACGCTGACGTTGTCGCGGGTGATGATGCCCTGGGACTGGATCGGCATCGTGACGATCCGCAGTGATACCCGGTGCAGCACGTCGGCGAACGGGATGATCAGCCGCAGGCCCGGCTCCCGCGCGCCGAGCGCCTTGCCGAGCCGGAACAGCACCCCCTTCTGGTACTGAGTGACGATCCGCACTGACAGCACAAGCCCGAGCGCGAGCAGCACCACTACGACAACCGCCGCGACAATCAGGGCCTTCATAACGTGCTCTCCTGGTGAATAGGCTGATGAGCTACATAATCTGACAACGCTGTAGACCTACAGTAACTCAGCTTCTCAACATGTGTCAACGTTGTAGACCTACGATTTATTGCTGGGGTAGTATTGTCTAGCTGAGATCGATCAGAGCGAGATGAGAGAAGGTACTGTGATGACCCCGCCGCGTCCCGCCCGCGCCGCTGGTGACACCAACGCGAACGCGAACGGTGGCGGGAAGATCACTCGGGAGATGGTGCTGGCGGCCGCGCTGGACATCATCGACCGTGACGGCATCGACGCCCTGTCCATGCGCCGGCTCGCTCGCGCGCTTGACCGGGATCCAATGATCTTGTACCGGCACGCACCTAATAAGGCCGCCCTCCTCGACGGAGTCGCTGAGACGGTTCTGACCCAACTGACGGTTGATGCGACTGATCCTGACTGGGCCGGGCAGTTGCGGTCGGTCGCGCGCAACTACCGGGCGCTCGCCCTCGCGCACCCGCACGTGGTGCCGTTGCTGGTTACGCGGCCGCTGTCCACACCGCTAGCGCTGCGCCCTCATGGCACGCTGCGCCCGCTCGAAGGCGTCCTGGAGCTGCTCACCCGTGCTGGCTTTACCGGACTGGACGCACTGCACATCTACCGGGCCCTGTTCGGCTTCCTGCACGGCCACGTGCTCAACGAACTCCAGGAAATCGTCGACAACCCCGATGAGACCGACGACCTGCTGCGGCTCGGCCTGCACCGGCTGCCGATCGGCGAGTTCCCCCTTCTGCGCAGTCTCGCCCCCGCGCTGGCGAACTACGATGGCGGCGCCGAACTTGAACGTGGCCTCGACATCCTGCTCACCGGGCTTGCCGCAACCCTTACTCCTCAGGCCAAGTGACGCCTGCTTGACAAATCGATCACGTGCTTGATATAGTGAGCAACGTAGATCCCGAGGAGGAGTCATGACCGAAGCCCGTACGATGGGCCGTGACCTGCAGGAGGACATCCTGAGCACGGTCCGCAAGAGCCAGGCCGCAGTAATCGAGGCGATTCAGACCTGGACCAGCAAGGTCCAGTCGATCACCCCCGATCTGCCGGATCTGAGCTTGCCGTTCACCGACAAGCTGCCGACGCCGCATGAGCTGATCGCGAGCGCCTACGACTTCGCCGAGCAGATGCTGGCCAGCCAGCGGAAGTTCGCCGAGGACGCACTGAAGGCGATGGCGCCGTTGACGGCAGTTCACCACGAGGCACCGGCCAAGAAGAACGGATCCGGAGCCAAGTAACCAATTCATCGCGCGGCGAGCCCCATGAGGTTCGCCGCGCGGTCGTCGCGCTGGCCGCTAGCTGGCGCCCAGACCGAGAGCGTCGCCCACTGCGGCGATCCCGGCTGAGTCGGCAAACGCGAAGCTGAAGATAACCTCGTCCGCGCCAGCTTCGATGTGACCGGCGATCAGGTCAGGAATCTCGTGCGGCTGGCCGACAGTGAACCCGCCGATCTGCTCCGGCGAGGCGGACGCCGCGAGCATCTCGTTCACCTCGGCCGTGTTCTGGCTGGAGGCCGTCAGGATCAGCGGCGTCATCCAGGTCACGCCGATCTCAGCCGGGTCCCGGCCGACCTCGCCGCAGTGGCGGTGCAGTACCTCGATCTTGCGGGCCAGCGTTTCCGCGTTGCCCGTGACGTTGCACTGGTCGGCGTACTTGGCGACCAGCCGCAGGGTGCGCTTCTCGCCGCCGCCGCCGATCATGATCCGCGGGCCGCCTGGCTGAACCGGCCTGGGCAGATTGCGTGCATGATCGAGGCGGTAATGCTGGCCGGCGAAGCTGACGTCATCGCTGGTGAACATGGCCCGGCAGACCTGGACTGCCTCTTCCAGCATGTCCAGGCGGACCGGGGCCGCTGGAAAGTTGACGCCCAGGCCCTGGTGCTCGACGTCGTACCACGCGCCGCCGATGCCAAGGATGGCTCGCCCTCTCGAGATGACATCCAGGGTGGTGACAATCTTGGCGAGGATGCCAGGGTTTCGGTACGTCACGCCAGTGACCAGGGTGCCCAGCTGTACCCGCTGGGTGCGCGCGGCCAGCGCGCCGAGGAGGGTGTAGGCCTCCAGCATCGGTTGATCTGGCCCGCCTAGCGGAGGCAGCTGGAAGAAATGATCCATAACCCATACCGAGTCGAACCCGGAATCCTCCGCGGCCGTAGCCAGGCCGGCAACGTGCTCGAACAAGTCGGACGGGTCAAATCCCGAGAAGTTAGGCAGCTGAATGCCAAATTTCGTCATAAGCACACGGTAGCGATTTCCGGTCCGAGCGAGATTGCGGGCGCTGCTGAATGACTCTTTCGCTGATCTAGCCGTAACGTGCCGCAGTTCGGCCGGTTCGGGGCCGGAGCTCACAGGCAAGCGCGTACAGACGCGCCTACGCTGGGCGTCATGGCCGCCTTTGAATACCTGTGCACCCAGAACGCCCACGACCCCGAAGCGCTGACCCGCTACATGAACAACGCCGCAGCCGAAGGCTGGGACCTGTTCGCCGTCACGTTCGCGATAAGAGGCGAGGGCGGCATCCACACCATGTTCTGGCGCCGGCCCCTTCAGCCCGAATCCGCAGGCCAGCTGGCCTGACGACCGGCCCGGATAAGCCCGCGAGCGAAGTCCAGGTAGCCGTCCGACACTGCCTCCCCGGTGGTGCTTCCCAGCGCGACCAGGATCCCGGTCGCGGACACGGACCGGCAGAACGCGCTGGCGGGACACCGCAGCGCCTGAAGTCGACCCGGCATCGGGATAACAGCGCAGAGCGCGGAGACCGCCAGGCTGGCAGCGATCCACCAGGCGGCGCATGACTGGTCATTTCCCGCAGTGCTGGCTGATGGGTCCAGGATGGTGGGGTGGTGAGTGATCGGGCGGTCAAGGTATGGGCGTGGATAGCGGCGGCGCATGAGGGCGACGGCCCGGTGTCGATGGCTGCGGTATGCACGGCGGCTGTGCGCAATCTCGGGGTCGACGGCGCCAGCGTGACTGCGACAAGCAGCCTGCTGGTGGGCGATCCGCTGTTCGCCTCCAACGACCTGAGCGCCGTGCTGGAGGAGTTGCAGTTCACCGCCGGGGAAGGGCCGTCCGCGGATGAGTTCTGGCTGGGATCGCCGGTGCTGATCGAGGATCTGGAGTCGGCTGCGCCGCGGTGGCCGGGGTTTGTGCCGGACGCGGTGGCGGCGGGCGCGCGGGCGATGTTCGCACTGCCGCTGCAGACGGGGGCGATCCGGATCGGCGTTCTGTCGTTGTACCGGGGGGTGCCGGGCCCGCTGACGCCGGGCGAGCTTGCTGATGTGCTGGTATTTGCTGATATCGCCCTGCAGTTGCTTCTGGATGCCTCCTCGGGTATGAGCGGGTCACCGTCGTACCGGCCGCTGGACGGGCTGTCCGACCGCCGGGCGGTGGTCTATCAGGCGGCCGGGATGATCTCGGTGCAGCTGGGCGTGAGCCTGGCGGAGGCGCTGGCGCGGCTCCGGGCGCACGCGTTTGCCAGCAGCGCCGCTCTCGGCGACATTGCGGGCGAGGTGGTGAGCCGTCGGCTGCGCTTTGAGCCGGGCACAGATGCGCGTAGCTGATTGTCCGTCCCGGTTGCCATAACGGACACGTTGCGGTGGTATCTGCGGGTAGCGCTCAGGGCTAGCATGGCATCATGGCAGCAACAGTGGACGAGCGCCTGGCGCAGACGTTCGTCGAGCTGGCCGACACGCTGGTCGGCGGTTTTGACCTCATGGAGTTCCTGCACATGCTGACCGAGCGGTGCGTGGAGCTGCTGGAGGTGGAGGCGGCGGGCCTGCTGCTGGCCGACGCTCACGGGAATCTGCAGCTGGTGGCCGCCTCGACTGAGCAGGCACGGGTGGCGGAGCTGTTCCAGATCCAGAACGATGAGGGCCCCTGCCTGGACAGTTACCGCAGCGGGCAGCCGGTTATCGTCCGCGATATCACTGCGGATCAGGCCGCGGCGCGGTGGCCGCGGTTTGCCGCGGCGGCCGCTGAAATGGGATTCGCGGCGGTGCACGCCATCCCGATGCGGCTGCGCGATCAGGTCATCGGGACGCTGAACCTGTTCGGCACCGCGCCGGATGGCCTGGACCCGGCGGTCGCGCGGGCTGCCAGGGCACTCGTCGACATCGCTACGATCGGGATCCTGCAGGAACGAGCGAGCCGCGAGCACGAGCTCGTGACCGGGCAACTGCAGGTGGCCCTGAACAGCCGAGTGACCATCGAGCAGGCCAAGGGCATCCTTGCCGAGCGGATGCGCGTCACGCCGGACCAGGCATTCATCGTGCTACGGGCCTACTCGCGCAACCAGAATTACCCGCTCACCCGGCTGGCCGCCGATGTCATCAGCGGCACCGCGGATATGCTCGCAGGCACCGAGCCCAGAACCAAGCCCATCGGTAACCGGCCGACGCGAGCGTGAGGATCGGCACGGCGTGACGCCGCGCCTGGCCCTCTGTGCACATCGCTTGGGGCCGGATGGGCGCTGTCGGCCGCCTTCGGCGAAGACGCCCGTTTGCTCAGGCGGAGGCCTTGCATGTGACCTTCGGGTTCACGCCGGCAAAGTTGAGCGGGCCAGCGGCTACGGTCACGGCGATCGTGCTCGCCTTGGCGCAGCTTGGACTTGAGCTGCCGAAGTAGTGCCGCTGGCCCGCGGCGACTACGCCGATGATGAGCCAGATGACCAGAAGAATCGTTCCGATTCGCATTGCGTTCTCCGGTGGTGTTAGGTGCGGGTGGTTGTGGTGCGCTGGACGCTGGAGGCTCGGGCCGCGAGCGACCCGTCTGCTCCCGGCTTTGCGGTTGCCAGGTCAGTGCCTGAAGGGACATTCCCCCGGTCCTGAGAGGCCGCGTGACCGGCGGGTTGCCGGTCACGCGGCCGGTGCCTTGCCGACAAGGTCGGCCTCAGGCTGGTGCGGGGAGGTCGTCGAGGCTGTTCCAGAAAGTGCGGTAGTGCCGGAGGGCGACGCGCAGTTCCTCGGTTCCTGCGTCATCGGCCTGCCAGCCGGACTGTATGGAGTGCTGCCGTTCCGTGAGGGACTGGATGAGTTCCTCGACGCGGCCATCCACCAGACCCGCAGCGCTCTCGATCGAGGCGCGCGGGTCGTCGACGAACATGGCCTGGATCTCGTTCCAGGGCCCGTCTGCCGTTGCATGGTTCCCGGCGGGGCGCGAGTCAGTGGCTGAGCCGGGCACGGTGAAGGCCGCCGAGATCAGTGACGGGCCAGCGGGACTGGTGTCAGGCATTCCTCGCTCCTGTGCATCGTCGCCGCCAGCGGCAGAGCCCGGATAGTCAGAGGCGGTCGAGGTCTCTGATTCAGGGCCTGCTGGCGCCATCGCAATGAACGGAGGCGATGCGGGATCCTCGGAACCTGCCTGGTCAGCGTCCGGAGCCATCGGGTCGGGGTCTGGCCCGGCCACATCACTGCCGAGCTCCGTCAGGTTGTCCTCCGGAAGCGCGTGCTCATCTTCCGGCACTTGCTGGTCACCGTCTGCCTGGTAGGCCTGTGACGTCGTCATTTCGCTAGCTCCTCTTCGTCGGTTCGGCTGAGCTGCCGGCCGGGCCCGGCAGCGACAGGATCGACACCCGCCATTTCTGGCTGAGTGTCGGCAACGTGCACGTCGCCCGCGTCCTCGAGCGGCGGCGGCTCAGTGGCGCGTGATCCGTTCTCTGCCCCGGCAGGTTCTCCGACGAGGTCACGGAACAATGCGCGGTAGTCGATCATGGCCAGGCGAAGGT
>DATHPF010000126.1:0-2203 GCA_035484155.1 Streptosporangiaceae bacterium | reverse complement strand
TTGGTTATGGCCAGGCCCCCGATGAACAGGCCAATCCCGACGAGCAGCGGCACCACGCGCCAGATGCTTGGCGGCGGAGGGGTGACCTTGCGGGCCACGCCCAGCGGTGAGATCCGCACCCGGCGCAGCGACAGAAGCGCCGCGATGGCCGACACGACCGGCACGCCGACGAGCATGCCGATGTAGTCAGTGGCCGTGGGCGTGACGTCAAAGGCGAAGTAGCGGGTGCCGATCAGGGACGCGTTCGCCAGGGCCGGCTGCACCAGCGCGAAGATGCCGATGCCGAGGAGCACGCCGAGCAGCGCGCTCACCATAGCGTCGATCGAGGCGACGACGCTGATCTGCCGCGGAGTCGCCCCGACCAGGCGCATCGCCGCGTAGCGCTCCTCGCGACGGGCGGCCGCCAGCCGGGTCGCCGTGCCGACCAGGATCAGCATCGGGAACAGCACCGCGAGCACGCCGACCACGAACGCGTCCCGGAAGTAGGGCGTCCAGACCTGCTTCGGCGGGGTGGTTGCGATATGGGTTACGACCTGTGCGCCCATCGCGGCCAGCTGCGCCGGCTTGTGGCCGATGAAGATGACCAGCTCATCCGGGCCGGTCAGAGCCTTGTCGCCGATCGTGCCGACCAGCCGGCCCGGATAACGATCGCCCAGCTCGTCCCGCGGCACCGTCCGCAGCAGCGCGGCGAGCGCGGGCGAGGCGTAGTACTGGCCAGGGCCGGGCAGCCGGGACAGGCCGGGAGGGAGCGGTGCGTGCGGGCCGAGGGCGGCCAGGTCGAGCCGCTCGATCGTCTGGCCGTCAAAGTAGTCGGCGGTGGACTGCCACAGCTCAGCGCCCGGGGTCGGCGTGGCCGTGCCGTTCGAGGCCGGCCCCTGGGTGCACTCCCAGCACTGCCGGTTGTTGCTGGCCTGGAAGGCGTGGTAGTCGGCCAGCACGCAGAAGAGCAGCGCGGCACCGATGCCGACCGCCAGGGCGGTCAGAAGGAGGCGGATGAGTGCTTCGCGGCCGCTCCGCAACGACAGCCGCAGGCCGAGCCAGACCATCACCCAGCCACCTCGGCGCCGGCATGACGGCCGGCCGGGTCGACCGGATCGAGCGGGGCGATGACCTTGCCGTCACGGACGATGGCCTCGCGGTCCGCGTACGCGGCCACGCGGGCGTCGTGGGTCACCAGCACCACCGTCGTGCCCTCTTCGCGGGCGATGCCCACCAGCAGGTCCATGACGTTCTCGCTGGCCAGCGAGTCGAGTGAGCCGGTCGGCTCGTCGGCGAAGATGACCTTGGGCCGCGGCGCGAGCGCCCTTGCCAGCGCCACCCGCTGGGCCTGGCCGCCGGAGAGCTCACCGGTGCGCCTGGCTCCGAGCTCGGCCAGCCCGAGCCGCACCAGCCACGACTGCGCGGTCTGGTACGCGGTCTTGCGCTTGACCCGGTTCAGCAGCAGCGGCAGCGCGATGTTGTCGGCCGTGCTCAGCTCGGGGACCAGCTGGCCGAACTGGAAGACGAAGCCGAAGGCGGTGCGCCGCAACTCGGTGCGCTTGGTCTCGTTGAGCTCATCGAGCCGCGTGCCGTCGAACCACACCTGGCCGCTGTCCGGTTTGAAGATCCCGGCCATGCAGTGCAGCAGGGTTGACTTGCCCGAGCCGCTGGGGCCCATGATCGCGATGATCTCGCCCGCGGCCGCGGACACGCTCGCACCCCGGAGGGCCGGCGTCTGGCCGTACGACTTGACGACGTCCCGCGCCTCGATGAGGCAGCCGGGGGAACGGGACAGCTCGGCAGAGCTCATGACTGGGTACCAACCATTTCTGCGAGGGCGTTTAGCCGGGCCGCGGTCAGGTCGATCCACCGCAGGTCGGCTTCCAGGTGGAAGAGGCCGTGATCGGCGAGGAGCGCGTCGACCAGGCTTCCGGTGCGCTTGATCTCGGTCAGCTCCCGCATGCGCCGCATGTGGGCGCGCCGCTGGACGTCGAGATACTGCTCGGCGGAGCGGCCGAGCATCAGCGACAGCACGACTTTGGAGAACAGCACCGTCTGCAGGTGCGGCTCGGGCTGTACGGGTTCGGAGAGCCAGGTTTCGACGTCGGCCGCGCCCAGCTCGGTGATCGCGTAGCGCTTCCGGTCCGGTCCGGCGCCGGGCTCGGCCTCGCCGGCTATCGCCTTGCCGTCCCGGGTCAGCCTGCTCAGCGTCGCGTAGACCTGT
>DATHPF010000125.1:0-1878 GCA_035484155.1 Streptosporangiaceae bacterium | reverse complement strand
CAGAAGGCAGCGGCGACAGAGGTGGCGCTGTGGTGGGACGGGATGCGCCATGGCGAGATCGGCTCGCAGGCGATCCTGATCGCTGCGCCATCGGGCTGGGGGCGGTCCACTGTTCTTGACCAGCTGCCGGAAATCATCAACGGGACTGCCGGTCCGATCGGCCTTGAAGTGCGCATCAATGCCAGATCGCTGCCGGACGAACCCGGCCGGCAGGCGCTGGCTCTCCGGGATGGCCTGCTCGGACCAGAGCTCCGGGGGCAGGCGGCCGCGCTGCTCTGCCGCCGCCAGCTGCGCGGCGCCCCGCGCCTCGGCATCGGTAGCCTCCTGCTGGCCGGAATGGCCGGGACGATCTCACTGCTGGCGGCCGGCCTCGCTGCGGCCGCCGCGGGCGGCGTGCCGGACGACGACGGCCCGGCCAGCGAGAACTCCGCCTCTGCCCGCGCCGCGCGGGTCGTGGCAGCGGTTTCGGCGTCGGCGCCAACCCTGGTGGTGATAGATGACGCTGATTACCTGGAACTAGGCCTGGGTGTCAGCATGATCGAGAACCTGATCGACCATGACGACAGCCGGGTCCTCGTAGTCGCGGCGGTCGACCTGGGCAGCGACATCGCGGCGGCCCTTACCTCTCGGGCCCGGTACGGCCCAACGGCGGGAAGAGTGCACCGGGCAGACGCCGACCCACGGATGGGATACCAGTCCCGCGCTGACCTCGTGGGCGAGCTAAGCCCGCACCTGACAGCGGCCCAGGCCCGTGAGCTTGCCCGGCAGTCCCGGACATTCGCAGAGATCTTCGCAGCCGCCAGATCGGAGCCACTGCCTTAAGCCATCCACGGCCGCAGCTGACCAGACCATTGTGGCGCACTGCGTTACAGTGACCTCGACGGCCGATCCGGCGACCCGCGGAGGTGCGGTATGGCAGGCGAGCGGGCCGGCTCCGTTGCTGGTCTGGACACCAGCGTGCCGCACATTGCCAGGATTCAGAACTACTGGCGAGGCGGCAAAGACAACTACGCCGCCGACCGGGAAGCGGCCGAGCACATCATGGCTGCCTACCCGGACCTGGTGCATTCGGTCCGTGCTAACCGCGAGTTCCTAGCGCGGTCGACTCGGTTCCTGGCCGGAGATGCTGGTGTCCGCCAGTTCCTGGACATCGGCACCGGGCTTCCGGCTGCCGGCAGCGTCCACGAGGTGGCGCAAGACGTCGCGCCGCAGTGCCGCGTCGTGTACGCAGACAACGACCCGACAGTGCTCGTTCACGCTCGCGCGCTGCTGACCAGCGGCCCATTAGGCGCCGCCGATTACCTCGACGCTGACCTGCGGGACACCGGCCAGCTCATCGACCAGGCCGAGGCCATGCTGGACTTCTCTCGGCCGGTCGCCGTCATGCTGGTATCGGTTCTGCACATGATCGAGGATCGCGACGATCCGCACGCGATCGTCGCGACGCTCATGGACGCGATGCCGCCGGGCAGCTTCCTGGCGCTCACGCATGTTGCGTCCGATCTCGAGCCGGAAGCGATGGCCGAGATGGCACAGCGCATGAACCAGCGCGTCAGCCAGCAGGCCACTCCGCGCGACCGGGCGACGGTGACTCGGTTCTTCGGCGAGCTCGAGCTCGTGCCACCCGGCGTCGTCCGGGTACCAGAATGGCGACCCGAAACGCCGGCGGCCGCCACCGCGCCCTCGACCCAGTGGGGCGGCGTCGCCCGCAAGGTATAGCGCGCCAAACGTCCGCAATCACGAATAACAATGGAACGGGGACCGTTGCGTCGGTCACCACTTCCGGACCGCTGCGGCCCACTCGAGTACCAGGCTCAGGCCTTGATGGCGCTAGGGCCAGCCGATCCGCACCTGCGCCAGGAGTACGCCGCTGTGAAG
>DATHPF010000124.1:0-19974 GCA_035484155.1 Streptosporangiaceae bacterium | reverse complement strand
GACCCGCAGGTCAGTCTCCTCACGGCGGCTTTCCCATGGCCGCGGATCGGTGTCGTCCGACCATCGTGGGGCATCGCGTTTAAGCTGCTCGGAACGCGCTTCGCGACGCATTTCCGCCGACACGGGTACCTGAGGCGATGGCTGTTGGCGTGCCTCAGCCGCCTCCGCGGATCTGTGAGCACCCGGCCGCCAGCTCCGACTGGCGCCGCGCTCGGCGGCGCCTTCGTCGGCCCGCTGGCCGAAGTCCCGGTCCTGCCGGATCTCCTCGACGCGCGATGTGTGTCTGGACTCAGCTTGTTCACGAGCTGCAGCGGAGTCGACGCGGAGGCGCTGCGAGTCACTGTCCGGCCGATCCGGATGCGACCCAAGCTGTTCCTCCCGTCTGAAAGACGCTCTCTCGTCCATTCCTCGGTGAAGCTCGCGCTGCGCAGCCGCGCCAGTCTCATCGAGCCGCTCGGCCCTCCGTACGTCGATGGCACGGCGCTCATCGGCGTCTTGGGTAAGCTCGCGCCGGGCATCATCCAGCTCTTGCGTGGCAGCCCGCACGTTCGCCAGATCATGGTCCGTCATTCGTTCATTAGCGATGTCAGCCTGAAGGCCGCGTTCGGCGGCAATGTCCGGGTCGAGCGGTTGCGGACGCTCTCCGGCCTGCGCTGTGTCGGATGCGTGGCGTGCCTTCCAGACCGCCCGCCCCAGCTTAAAGACAGCGACAGCGACGGCGAAGGGCTGGGGGAATAGGGCGGTGCCGACGTCCACAGTCTTGGACGCGACATCGGACGCCGGGGCCTCCTGGCCTTCCCGTGCGAAATCGTCGAACTCGCGACGGGGGAAGAAGCTCATAGCGCGAGGTCCAGGAACGCGCTGGCTGTGCTGAGCAAAGGCCCGAGAGCGGCCAGGACATAGCGGGCGAGGTCGTCCGGCTGGGTATCGAACGCAGCCGCGGAACGGGCGCACAACTCCCACATCGAAGGTGCCAGGAAAGAACGCATAAGCAGCGCGTAGGTGACTGAGTCGACATGGACGGTTGGCCCTGTTGTCAGAGTTCCGACTGCCAGGTGACTGTCGCCCTTGCGCGTGCTACCGAGGCCGAAGACCACGGGCTGAAGACGGTACTTTTCCAGCAGGTGGCGGTCGGTGTCCAGCCGACCGGTCGACCTCACCAGCAAGTCGTCGGCTGCCAGCTCGCTGACGTGCGGCAGGTCGGTGCCCGGCGAGGACCCGTCCGGTGCCTGATGGTCGGGCCCAAAGTACGATCCCCACACCTCGTACGCGGCCAACGGAAGCTCCACGTAACTGTCGGCGAGGCGGACTACCCCAAGCTCCTGGTCGCCCCCGGTGACTCGGACGCCGCATGGGTAGCCTGCGGGCAGGATGATGTCCACGGCCGGCGATCACCCCCTAACTCGCTCCGGCCGAATGGTCCATGAAAGCGAAGAAATACGGGGGACCCTTCGGCAGCGACACCACGCAGTGGCCGACTTCCAGGCGGGACAGATCCCAGTCCTCGATCACGTTGCCGATGACCGTCTCCTGGTGCACCCCTTGTGCCCTGACGGCCGCGTAGGTTGCGATCTGCTTGCGGTTGGCTCCGAACCGCTGGCGGACCAAGCCGCGGCTGGCGTCGTCCATCAGTCGGAAGGCGAAGACCGTGCCGAAGCCCGACAGTATGGTCCGGCCGATTTCGGGACCGTATGCGTGCAGGACCTGGTCGACGTTCTGACTTCCGACGATGAACTTCAGCCCGAGGCTGCGGCCGAAGTTGATGCCGTCGCTGATGTGGGATAGCTGGGGGAGCAGCGCGAACTCGTCCAGCACCACGAAGACGCTGCCCTCGGGGCGGTTGCGGCCGAGCCCGAGTGCCTCCTTGATCGCCATGTCCATCAGAACCCGATAGACGGGCAGCAGGCGGCTCCCGATGGCGATGTCGTATTCAATGAACAGAGCCCGTCCGCCCTTGCCGCGGACGAACTCGCGTACCCCGAAGTCTCCTTGCCGCCGAAACGCGCCGGAGAAGGAGTTGTTCACCGTCTGCTGGAGGAAGGACCGGATGGCTTGCGGGGTGCTTCGCTGGCCGGTGAGGTAGCGGGCGGTGCCGGCCAGGTCCGGGTGGGCGTGTATCAGGTCATAAAGCTCCTGGAGCGACCCCTCCAGGCGGGCCCGCAGGTCGGCGTTGGAGTGCGGTTCGCCGTCGCGGGACATGGCGTCCACGACGGCTGCGAAGACATCCCGTGCCGCGGCGGCGAAGAAATAGTTCTGCGATGCGCGGGACAGATCGTCGCTGAAGACGGTCGACGCGATCTCGTAGACCTGGTCTCCGCGCGCACCCGGATCCTCGTCGATCAGGTCGCGGAATAGGTTCCACACCTGGCCACCGGGAACTGACTCGGGGTCGCTGGAGACGACCGCATCTCCGGGCTGGTACAAGTCCTTGAGGAAGTCCGCTTTGGTGTCGAAGATCACGAGGATGTCCTCCGGCCCTGAGCTGTTCCGCAGGGCCCGGATGAGCTGCATCATGGCGCTGGTCTTGCCGGTGCCGATCCCGCCGAGGAAGAGCAGATGCTTGCTGAGGTAATCGTCATCGAACCGGATCGCCCCCGTGTGGCCTTGCAACACGGCTCGCATCGGCTGGCCTGTGTAGTCCGCGCCGATGACTGGCGGAGCCGGCCGGACGGTCGTCCCCTCGAGGATGGAGACCCTCGCCGGCTCCTGGTGATCCGGCGGCCCGCCATCGGCACCTGAAGGGCCCGGCGCAACGCTCACGGCGTCCTACTCTCGCGTCATGATCGCGGGCTGGCCCTCTGCGGGCGCGATATGCCAGTGCGTGTTCGCTAGGCTGCCCCTGGTTTGCAGGTCGAAGATCAGCGCGCCGAGTTCGGCGACGACCTGATCTGAGTCCTGCCCAGGAAAGCCGAGAAGCACATCGAATGCCGTGAACACGCCAAAGAGGGCTAGCAGCGGGTGAAAAAGCGCGTGGAACAAGCTCCCAACGGGTCCCCGCTGGTCACCGAACTGCCCGAACCCGATCGGGCTCTCCTGCGTCGAGCCTGACTGGATCATCACGCCGACACTGCCGCGGTTGGCTGCCCCCCCAGCCAGCATCGTCACGCCCCCTGCGGTCAGCGCCGCCAAAATAATAGCGGGCACCCAGCTGCGCCTGGTGAGCTCGATCACGGCAGCGAGCCCGAGCAGAATTATGGCGGTGAGTAGCAGCAGGCTGATCCGGCGGGAGACATAAGCGGCGAGCCCGGTAACGTGCTCCAGCTTAGTCTGCTGCACCAGCGCGCTCGGCCGCTGAGCGCCCCGCCCTCGCGCCTTGGCGTAGAACACCACCCGGGAGTCGGTCACGTACAGAATGCCTTCGCCATGCGCGCGACTGCGCAATTGCAGTACCTGATACTGCCTGTAGATGACCTCGCCATCTCCGAGCAGGATCGGGGTGCCCGGAAGCGTCCGGGCCATGGCGCCATCCGCCGGTGTAATGTGCGGATTCTGTGCCGCTGTGCCGGCGACAGGGTTCTCGGGCCTTGCCGGGGCGCTTTCCAGGGCAGCGCCGCACACGTCACAGAAACTGCCGGAGTCGGCAGTCACGGACCCGCACGATGGGCAGTTCATCTCATGTCAGCTCCTTAACTGGCGCTCTGCGGGCTCTCATCATGGCGGCTCAGCTGATCCGCTGAACATGGTATTGAACTATGGCACCGTTCTGTATCGTGTAGGTGCCCTGATAGGTCCGCACTGTGCCGTCCGTCTGCCGGGCCGCCAGCTGCGCAGTGACTACATTGCCATCAATAGAGATGATGGTTAGCGTGTCAGCGACAGTGCCGTTAAAGCCATTAACGAAGGACGGATAGGACTCGCCAGTCGCTTTTCCGATGATCCGCCACGCGCTGGCATAGTCATGGCCATTGATTGCGGCGACGTAGGCCGTGAGAGTTCCGGCAGGGCCGCTGCTGCGACCTGACGTTACCGGGCGGCTGGGCCCAGGACGACTCGCGGACGGGGCCGGGCTACTCGTACTGGCCGCGGGCGATCGCGTCGGCACCGCAGGCGACGTCGGTTGCGCCGGCGATGGTGGGCGCGTGGCCGCCGGAGGCACTGACGGTCGGCCCGCGGCCCGCGGCTTCGCAGCACCGAAGATGAACGTAGGCCATCGTGCCTGCCACCCGGCCAGAGTCAGGATAGCGAGCGCGAGGATCACGGCTAGGGGCACCGCGAGGTAGTGCCAGCGCGACCTGTGTTTCTGCTCCGCGGCGTCGACCTTCGGCCCTGGTTCACCGGGCGGCGGGGCAGTCCGCCTCTCGCCGGTCGGTGTCCCTGGGGATCTCGGTCCGGCCGGCTCCGGGCTAGGCTCCGAGGTCTCCTGCTCGGCCGCGACTCCGAGAGGAGCGCCGCATTCCCTGCAGAAGCTCGCCGATTTCCTGTTCAGCTGACCGCAGGATGGACAGGGACTTTGATCGGGCAATGAAACGACTCCCGTTGAGGATTACCCCGACGTAAATAAAGCCGCGCAAGGCCTGCGGGCGGTGCCGGGCAGCCCGGCTAATGCACCTATCAATCCCGGCCCCACACTTGGTGCAAAGACTGCCCCTGATCACCTGTGCGGAAACCATGCAGCTAGAGGCTCGACCCATGACGGCGAGCGCTTCGGGAGCTTGCATCGATGGATGTCCGCATTTCTGCATTCTGCAGCTCATCAGAGCTTTCATGCGCGAGAAATCTGCATAGAGGCCGAGCGAGATATCCGAAAAACTGCCTTACTATTCGAAGCTCGGCCAGGATCACCGCTAAGATCAGTGCAGTCTGTAAAGCGTTGCCGCAGTGGCAGGCGCCATGGCGTGCTGGGCCGGGAACGGCCGGAGAGATCTAACTAAGGTCATAGATTTTGATATGGGGCGGTTTCGGTGATTGCTGCCGCCGGAATGCCCGCCGACGCTGGAATATACCCGCGGCTACGGCTGGTCGACTCGATTGCTCACTCCTGGGGAGTGATCCGAACTCGCTGCGAGCCGGTGAAGGCCCGGATCTGCTGCTGCTGATCCGATTGCGGACTCACCCCTGAGCGCGCAATGGATTTGATCCGATTCCCTGGAACAACGAAGACCGCGCCGGCTGGAGGTACGGCGCGGTCTTCGCGTTCGGGCACTGCAGCGAGGCGGCTGCAGCTGGGCCGGCCAGGGGCGAGGCCGGCCCGGGCGTCAGTGGGCGTGCGCGAACTGCTCGCTTTCGGTCGAGCCGGCCAGCGCCGTGGTGGACGCGTCGGGGTTGATGGCCGACGTGACCTGGTCGAAGTAGCCGGTGCCGACCTCGCGCTGGTGCCGGGTGGCGGTGTAGCCGTCGGCCTCGGCCGCGAACTCGGCGTCCTGCAGCTCGACGTAGGCCGACATGCCGCGCTCGGCGTAGCCGCGGGCCAGGGTGAACATCGACTCGTTCAGCGCGTGGAAGCCGGCCAGGGTGATGAACTGGAACTTGTATCCCATCGCGCCGAGCTCGCGCTGGAACTTCGCGATCGTGTCGGAGTCCAGGTGCGCCCGCCAGTTGAACGACGGCGAGCAGTTGTAGGCGAGCATCTGGTCGGGGTAGCGGTCCTTGATGGCCTCGGCGAACTGGCGGGCGATCGCGAGGTCAGGCGTCGAGGTCTCCATCCACAGCAGCTCGGAGTACGGCGCGTAGGCGAGGCCGCGGGCGATGCACGCCTCGAGGCCGTTGCGCACCCGGTAGAAACCCTCCGCCGTGCGCTCGCCGGTCACGAACCGCTGGTCGCGCTCGTCGATGTCGCTGGTGATGAGCGTTGCGGCCTGGGCGTCGGTCCGCGCCACGATCAGCGACGGCGCGCCGCAGACGTCGGCGGCGAGGCGAGCGGCGTTCAGCGTCTTGATGTGCTGACCGGTCGGGATCAGCACCTTGCCGCCGAGGTGGCCGCACTTCTTCTCCGAGGCGAGCTGGTCTTCCCAGTGCACGCCCGCGGCGCCGGCCGCGATCATGCCCTTCATCAGCTCGAACGCGTTCAGTACGCCGCCGAAGCCGGCCTCGGCGTCCGCCACGATCGGGGCGAGCCAGTACGGCGCGCCCTCGTTCTGCGACTCAGCCCAGGTGATCTGGTCGGCGCGCATTAGCGCGTTGTTGATCCGGCGCACCACCTGGGGCACGGAGTTCGCCGGGTACAGGCTCTGGTCGGGGTAGGTCTGCGCGGCCAGGTTGGCGTCGGCCGCGACCTGCCAGCCGGACAGGTAGATGGCCCGCAGCCCCGCCTTCACCTGCTGCACGGCCTGGTTGCCGGTCAGCGCGCCGAGCGCGTTGACGTACCCGTCCTCCTGCAGCAGCGACCACAGCCGCTCCGCGCCGAGGCGGGCGAGCGTGTGCTCTTCCTGCACCGAGCCGCGCAGCTTCACGACGTCCGCGGCGGTGTACGTGCGCTCGATGCCGGCCCAGCGCGGATCTGTCGCCCAGTCACGGTGCAACGTCGCTGCCTGGCTGTCGAGCTTGCCGGCCACGGGGTGCCCGTTGGCCTGACTTTTCTGCGGCGGGATGGATGAACCGTTCAGCGTGCCCTCGAGGCGACCTTCGTTCATGACGTGACCTCCAGCTGTGTCGTCCCCGGGTGGATACTCCGAGCGTGCCCGGGTAACCGAGCAGAAGGCCAGCGAATTCACGCTCAACTTTACCTAGACTTCGGCTACAGTGAAGAAGTGCGAATCTTCTCGGATGAAGAAGTCTCATCTTTGCCGGAAGTCGGCTTCGACCTCAGCGTGTTCGGCCAGCGACTGCGACATATCCGGCGTTCTCGCGGGCTGACGCTGGCCGAGCTGGGGGAGCGGGTGGGCCGGGCGCCGTCGGTCCTGTCCCTGCTGGAGAACGGGCGCCGCGAGCCCAAGCTCTCCCTCATCGAGGCGCTGGCGGCGGCGCTGTCGGTCCCGGTCAGCGAGCTGACCCGCAACCAGCCGCCCAGCCGCCGCGCGCAGCTCGAGCTGGCCCTCGCCGAGGCGCAGCTGGATCCGGGATACGGCGATCTCGGGCTGCCGCCGCTCCGAGTCGGTGCCAGGGTGCCGAGCGACGTGCTCGAGCACCTGGTCGCGCTCCACGCCGAGCTGCGCCGGCAGCGGACCAAGCCGACGGCGACGCCGGAGGAGGCCCGCGCGGCCAACGCCGACCTGCGCGCGATGATGGGGGAGCGCGGCAACTATTTCGCGGAGATCGAGAAGGCCGCGGCCGAGGCGCTCGCCCCGGTGGACTACACCGCCGGCGCGCTCTCCCAGGGCATGCTGATGTCGGTGGTGAGCCGCCACGGATTCACGGTCCGGTACGTGCACGACCTGCCGCGGTCGGCGCGCTCGGTGACCGACCTGCGCAACCGCCGCATCTACATGCGGCAGGAGCCGCTCGGCATGCACACGCCGCGGGCGGTGCTTCTCCAGACGCTCGGCCACTTCGTGCTCGGGCACTCCGCGCCGGCCGACTTCGGCGACTTCCTGCGCCAGCGGATCGAGGCGAACTACTTCGCCGCCGCCGTCCTCGTGCCCGAGCGGGCCGCCGCCCAGTTCCTGCGGACGGCCAAGGAGGCCAGGGACATCGCGGTGGAAGATCTGCGGGACGTGTTCTCGGTGTCGTACGAGATGGCCGCGCACCGGTTCACCAACCTCGCCACCCACCACCTCGGCCTGCCGTGCCACTTCGTCAAGAACGACGAGGGCGGCATCATTTACAAGGCTTACGAGAACGACGGCGTGACGTTCCCCGCCGACCCGACCGGGGCCATCGAGGGCCAGCGCATGTGCCGGCAGTGGTCGGGCCGCCAGGTGTTCGGCTCCTCGGACAAGTTCAGCCCGTACTTCCAGTACTCGGATACGCCGTCCGGCACGTACTGGTGCACGGCCCTTGTCGATTCGGGGCGGGAACGAGGCTTCGCCGTCACTCTCGGTGTCCAGTACGAGGACTCACGCTGGTTCCGCGGCCGGGACACCAAGATCCGCACCACGTCACGGTGCCCGGCGGGGGACTGCTGCCAGCGGCCGTCGTCAGCGCTCGCCGCGCGCTGGGAGGGCATGGCCTGGCCCTCGGCCCGCGCGCACTCCCACGTGCTGCTCGCGCTGCCGTCGGGAAGCTTCCCCGGCGTGGACGAGACCGACGTGCTTGAGTTCCTCGAGCGGCACGCAGCGTCTTAGGCCACTAGCTCTCTGTACGGATCGGCATTCCGGTGTTACGCCTGAAAGAGGTAACACAGAGGAGCCGGCCATGGCCACAGCCGACCAGAGCGATCTGCTGATCTCCGAGCGCGTCGCGGGCGGGATCCTGCCCAAGGTGCTCACGACGTTCGACATGGTGGCGATCTTCGTTGCCATCGTGCTGTTCATCACCAACTCGGCGGTCATCCAGAGCGCCGGGCCCGCCACATTCGGCTGGTGGGTCATCGGCTTCGTCGTCTTCCTGATCCCGTGCGCGATCGCGACCGGGCAGCTGGGCGCGATGTTCCCCGGCGAGGGGTCGATCTACCTGTGGACGCACAAGGCGTTCGGCGCGTTCTGGGGCTTCTTCGCGGGCTTCTGCGCGTGGTGGCCCGGGGTGCTGGTCATGGTGGCGACCGGCACGGCGTCGATCGGGTTCATCAACTACGCGTTCCCGTCGACGGCCAGCTGGTCGGTGCAGACCCAGGGCCTGATCATCACCGCCATGATCGTCTTGTCCGCGCTGATCGCGCTGCTGCGGTTCCGGGTGACGCAGACGGTCGTCAACGTCGTGTTCCTGCTCTACGGGCTCGCGATCCTGGCCATGCTCGCGGCTGGCATCGTCTATCTCGCCCGCGGTCACCACGCGGTCGTGAACCCGTGGGACTTCGCCGCCTACAAGCCGAGCGCGGGCCTCGGCATCAACTTCACCAACTGGACGTTCTTCGGCCTGGTCGTGCTCGCGCTCCTCGGGGTCGAGGTGCCGCTGAACATGGGCGTGGAGATCCGCAATCAGAAGTCGGTGACGCGCTACCTGCTCTGGGGCTCCGGCGTCGTCATCATCGCCTACCTGCTGGCCAGCTGGGCCGTGATGGTGACCGTGCCCGCCAAGGACGCCGCGAATACCTCGGCCGTGGCCCAGGTGGTCGGGATCGCGCTCGGCTCGGCGGCCGGGAAGGCCACCGCTATCGTGCTCGCGCTGTTCTTCCTGTTCATCACCGTCGTCTACAACTACTCGTTCGCACGGCTGATCTTCGTGTCCGGCCTCGACCAGCGCCTGCCCGCGGCGATGTCGCACGTCAACAAAGCCAAGGTGCCCGACGTCGCGGTGTGGGTGCAGACAGTCATCGCCGGCGTCTTCGCGCTCGTCGCCTTCGTCCTGGTCCCGACCATCACCGGCGGCAGCGCCGTCAACTCGGAGACCCGGATCTATGACGTGCTGCAGGCTTCCGTGACCGTCATCTGGTGCATCTCGATCGTCGTGCTGTTCATCGACGTGCTGATCATCCTGCGCCGGTACCGGACCCAGTTCGAGCAGAGCCGGCTCGCGCACCCCGCGGTGTTCTGGGCCTGCTCGATCGTGGGCGGCCTCGCGGCTTTCATCGGCATCGTGTCCACGCTGTCCGGGTCCTGGAACTCCACGCTGATCAGTAATGACGCCGGCGTGCTCAAGATCGGGAGCCTCGCGATCGACTACGGCGACTGGTTCTGGTGGATCGGCGGGATCACGCTGTTCTCGCTGGCCATCGGCTCGGTGCTGTACATCATCGGGCAGCGTTCGTCGCCGCCCACGCGGGGAATGCATCGCGCGGGCCGCGCCACCGACGTGGGCTAGCTAGCCGAACTCGGGCGCTCGCTTCTCGCGGAGCGAGGCCAGCCCTTCCTTGATGTCCTCGCCCATGAACGTGAGCATCTCGTAGGCGGCGGACTGGTCGAAGATCGGCCCGGCGTTGCGGATCCAGCCGTTGAGCGCGCGCTTGGTCAGCCGGATCGCGAGCTGCGGCCCGGATGCCAGGTGGTTCGCGACGCGGAACGCCTCGGGGAGTACCTCGTCCTTGGGCAGTGCCTTCGAGACCAGGCCGATCCGCTCGGCCTCCGCGCCGGTCACCATCTCGCCGGTCATCAGGTAGTACTTGGACCGGGCGAGCCCGCACAGGAGCGGCCAGATGATGGCCGCGTGGTCGCCGGCCGCGACGCCGAGCCGCACGTGACCGTCGCCGAGGCGCGCGTCCTCCGCGCAGATGCTGATGTCGGCGAGCAGCGCGACCACCAGCCCGGCACCGACGGCGACTCCGTTGATCGCGGACACGATCGGCTTATCGCAGTTGACCATGTTGTAGACCAGGTCGCTCATCTCGGTCAGCATGCCCGTCACCCGGCCGTAGTCGCCGATCTGCCGCTCGACCATGCCCAGGTCGCCGCCGGCCGAGAACGCCCGCCCGGCTCCGGTGACGACGGCGACCCTGGTCTCGTCATCGCGGCTCACGTCGGCCCAGACCGTGGCCAGCTCGGAGTGCATCTCCTCGTGGGCGGCGTTCAGCACCTCGGGGCGGTCAAGCGTGATCAGCAGGACGCCGCCCGGCTGCCGCTCGAGCTTGAGGTGCTGGTACCTGGCGAGATCCATGCTGGTGTCGTCCCCTCGGGCGTGGCTGGTGGGCTTGCGCCGTCATCATGACAGGGGAGGCCCGCCGGGCCCGAACCCGGTCCGGCCTCGGCTAGGGTAGATGCGTGCGCATGCATCTGGGTACGTCATGACGGCCGAGCCGGCCGACGAGGGCCTGGTGGCCGAGCTGAAGTGGGTTCACGGCATGATCCGGCAGGATCTGCGAACCGTCCGGCGCCTGGCCGCAGAGGTCACCGCCGGGCTGCCCGGCGCACAGGCAGCCGCCGAGGTCAGGTCGCTGCAGGTCGCCGGGCCGCTCTGGCAGCTGAAGGTCAACTGCCTGCGCTACTGCCGCTTCGTCCACATGCACCATCACGGGGAGTCCGCGTTCTTGTTTCCGCGCCTTCGCCGGTCCAATCCGGCGCTCGGGCCGGTCGTGGACAAGCTGGAGGCCGATCACGCGCGGGTGTCCGATCTGCTCGACGAGGTGTCCGCGGCCGCGACCGACTTCGCCGAGCGCGAGAGCGAGGCCGGCCGCGCCCGCCTCGGCGGCGCGCTCGACGACCTGTCGCGTGACCTGCTTGAGCATCTCGACTACGAGGAGAGCTCGATATCAGACACGCTGCGCACCTGGACCGGCTGGGCGGAGTGGTGAGCCCCGTGGCTGAGCCCCGCCCGGCGCCCGCGCAGTACGCGTGCGCGCGAGCCTGGGCGGCGCTGGCCGCGGTGCACGCGAGGGTGGCCGGCCGGCTCGCGGCCGGCCTGGGCGCCGGGTGCGGCCTGAGCGTGACCGAGTTCGAGATCCTGCTCCGGCTTGAGCATGCGGCCGGGCGCGGGCTGCGCCTGAGCCAGCTGACCCCGGCGATCCCGCTGACCCAGCCCGCGCTCAGCCGGGCGGTGACGCGGCTGGCGGACCGGGGTCTCCTGACGCGGTCGGGTGCTCCCGAGGACGGCCGCGGGGTGCTGATATTCCTGACCGCTGCGGGGGAGCACGCGGCGCGCGAGGCCGCTCACGTGCACGCCCGGATCATCCGGGAGCTGGTACTCGACCGGCTCAGCGATGACGACCAGGCAGTGCTGGCCGATCTGCTCGCCCGCCTGCTCGACTAGGTCAGGGCGCTAGTCGTCCAGCAGGAGCGAGTGCAGGCGCGCGCTGGTCTCCGCGGAGAACATCTGCTCGTCGCCGACCAGCCAGGACCGATACAGCTCGCGGTAGTGATTCTCGCGCCGGGGAACGGTCGCGTCGCCGCCGTAGAAGTCGACCGTCGACCCGTCCCTGATGATGTAGCCGACGACGCCGTGGTGGTCCATCACCACCTCGGCGCCCGAGGCGTACGTGATGCGCGTCGATCTCGTGGGCCCGCTGGACTGCCAGCTGGTCAGCACGGTGGCCGGGAACCGGCTGCCCCGGTATGAGCAGACGAATCTGCCCTCGGACGCCGACAGCGGCTCCTGCCCGATCGTGCGGTAGGAGGTGCGCTCGATCAGCGTGGCGAAGCGCTCGATGACGCTGAGCGCGTTGATGCCGCTGTCGATCCAGCTCGACCCGAAGCGCGCCGTCGCGGACGCGTGGTCAATCTGGTACGGATCGGCGGCCCACGCCTGGATCGAGACCGGCAGGCCCAGTTCATCGGCCATCTCGCGGGTGCGCTGGACCGCCCAGGCGACCTCGGGGGAGTAGGCCATGTGGTAGGCGACGTCCACCCCCCGGTTCTTGCCGGTGTTGGCGATGATGCTCAGCGCTTCGGGGAGCCGGTCCGCGGCCGGCTTCTCGACCAGCAGGACGGCCTGGGGGAAGTACTTCGCCGCGTCCGCGCACACCTGGTCGTGCACCCCGGTGGGAGCGGCGATGACGATGACATCGGGATCCAGCCGCGCGTTATAGGCCGCGGACGCGTCCAGGTACACCGGCACCGGGCCGTCGCGAAACATCAGGCTCCGGGTTGAATCGATATCAATCCCGGCGATGACCGTCGCATCCGGAATGCTCTCAAGAGCTCGCGCATGATCCATCCCCGCATTGCCGAGGCCGGCGATCATGACAGTTCGAGCTGATTGTGGCACCTTAGGGTCACCATATTCCGTAACGACGGTTTGACTGTTTCTTGCCCCGCGAGGATTTGGACGCGGCCGGGCTGATCGGCGCACGTTCCGGGCAGTCTACTCTGCCGGTGATCACCTGCCGCAGGGAACGGCGCCTGCCGGGGGCCGGTGTCTGCGCGTTCGCCAGACTCGCGTCTGGCGAGGCTCGCATATAGCCTCTTAGCTGGGTTATCCCTTACTTTGACGGACGTTTGAGCCGACGCGGGGCCACGGGGACGGCGGGAAGGGGCACGTCGGCACATGGTCGATCTGGCTACCGTGAGCTTCGCCGATCTGCTGAAAGGACTCCGGCTTGAAGCCGAGCTGACGCAGGAAGAGCTCGCGACGGCGGCCAAGCTAAGCGCGCGAGCCATTAGCGACCTCGAGCGCGGGGTGAATCACACTGCCAGGAAGGAAACCGCGCGACTGCTCGCCGATGCGCTCGGCCTGGCCGGCACCGCCCGGGCCGGGTTCATGGCCGCGGCCCGCGGCCGCCATGAGTCGGAGAAGCCGGCCCAGGACGAGCCTGAGGTCCTGGCCAGGTCCATCGCCGCGACCACGCCGCAGCTGCCGCGCGACATTCGCAACTTCATCGGCCGCGAGCCGGATCTCACCGCGCTCATGGCCGCGACGCAGGACGGCGGCGTCGTCGGGATCTACGCGATCGACGGCATGGCGGGAGTCGGCAAGACCACCCTGGCCGTGCACGCCGCGCACATGCTGGCCGGGCAGTTCCCTGACGGCCAGATCTTCCTGCAGCTCCACGCTCACACCGCCGGGCACCGGCCGGTCGACCCCATCGATGCGCTCGCGAGCCTGCTGCTGACCGTCGGCGTCAGGGCGCATCAGATCCCCCCCGGACTGCCCGAGCGCGCGAGCCTCTGGCGTTCGTACCTGACCGGCAAGCGGGTCCTGCTCCTGCTCGACGACGCGGCCGGGCACGAGCAGGTGCGGCCGCTGCTGCCCGCCACGCCGGGAAGCCTCGTGCTGGTGACCAGCAGGCGGCACCTGGCGGCGCTCGACGATGCCATGTCGTTCTGCCTGAACGTGCTGCCCGACGAGGACGCGGCGACGATGCTCATCCGGCTCGCCGACCGGCCCGATCTGGATCCAGCCGATCCCGCCGTGGGAACGATCAACGAGCTGTGCGGGTCGCTGCCGCTCGCGATCGCCATGCTGGCCCGCCATCTCCATCATCGTCCGGCCTGGACGATCGCCGGTCTCGCCGATTACCTGGCCGCCGCGCGCGACACGCTCGAGCTGATGCACGCCGAGAACCTGTCGATCACCGCGGCCTTCGACCTCTCCTACCAGGACCTCACCCCTGATCAGCAGCGGCTATTCCGCCGGCTCGGGCTGCATCCGGGCACGGATATCGACTCCTACGCGGCCGCCGCGCTGGACCACACCAGCCTGTCCGCAGCCAGGCGCGGCCTGGACGAGCTGTTTGACCACCACCTCGTTACCGAGCCCGTCACCGGGCGCTACCGGATGCACGACCTGATCCGCAGGCACGCGCGCACGCTGGCCGAGGCCGACAACGCCGACGACAATGACGCGGCCACCCGCCGGCTCATCGACTACTACGTCAGCGCCGTCACCGCGGCCGGGCGGCACTTCAACCGCGGCGCGGCGGTGACCGCCAGCCTGCCGGTCATGCTGCCCGAGCTGCCGGCGCGCGCCGACGCGGCGACGTGGATGGAGGCCGAGCGAGCCAACCTGCACGCGGTGGCCGATCTCGCGGCGCTGCAGCGCTGGTCGGATCCCGGCATAAAGATCGTCGCCGGCATGAGCGACTTCCTCCGCACGCGGGGTCACTGGACCCAGATGAAGGTCCTGCACATGACGGCGCGGGAGACCGCGCGCCAGGCCGGTAACCGCCGCGGCGAGATCGACGCCCTCACCAGCCTCGGCCACATTCAGCGGCTGACCGGGGAGTACCGGGCCGCCGCGACGACGCTGGCCGAGGCGCGGGCCATCAGCCTGGCTACGCAGGACCGGGAGGGCGAGGCCAACGTGCTGGTCGTGCTCGGCGTGCTGCAGCGGCTGACCGTGGACTTCCCGACGGCCATCGCCACGCTCACGAGGGCGCTGCAGCTGCAGGACGGAACGGGCGGCCGGGCCGGCCAGACCGACGCGCTCAACGAGCTCGGCAACATCAGGCGGCTGTCCGGCGACTACGCCGCGGCCACGGAATGCCACGAGCGCGCGCTCAAGCTGTCGCTCGAACTCGGCGACCGGCTCGGCCAGGCCGACTCGCTGCGCTACCTCGGCCGGGCGCATCACGAGAGCGGCGACCGCGCCCCGGTGGGCCCGCTCTACGAAGAGGCCCTGACGCTCTACCGCGAGCTCGATGACCGGGCCGGCTACGGGCATGCGCTGAACTACGTCGGCATCGCGCAGCGCGCGGCCGGCGACGAAGGGGCCGCGGACCAGACGCAGAAGGAGGCGCTTGCGGTCTACCGTGAGCTCGGCCACCGCCTGGGACAGGCCGAGGCGCTCAACAATCTCGGAGAGCTGCACATCTGGTCAGCTCCCGCCGACGCGCGCGCCTACCACGAGCAGGCGCTCGAGGTCGCTCGCGCCATGCCGGCCCTGTTCGAGGAAGCGCGCGCACTTGAGGGGATCGGCGCGAGCCACCTGAAGGACCCGGAGGCAGACTATGCCGGGCCCGGCCTGCACCAGGCCCTTGAGATCTACCGGCGCCTCGGCGCCGAGCGCGCCCGGCAGGTGGAGCGGATGCTCGGCGAGGTGTACGGCTGAGCGGGCGGCGCCGGTCGCCATTGCCGACTGGCCAGGATCGGCCGTTCATTTTTCACCTGAGTAAATAGCTCGCAGCACGATATGTGCCTATAACGGGTAAATAAACGATCTCCGGCCGAGACCTGCGCCGCAGGCCAGGTGGTTGCAGACGATCATCAAAATAGGAACGGGGCCCATTCGGGCGTGGACGTCGTTCTTTACCACAGAGTAGATTAGCTGCCTGAATACAGCTTCCCGCGGCTGGCCTCGTTCCGTTTCCCGATCCCGTCCTTGAAGGTTTGGCGGTCGCGCATGCAGCAGCTCAGCACCGTGGCGGATGTTGTCGCCGCAGCCGGTGGCGATCCGCAGTGCGTGTGGGTGGCTCAGGGGCTGCAGACCGGCGGCCGGGCGTGGGAGCACGCCGGGGCTGTGGCCGTGGCGTGTCCGGGGCTGTGCGGCCGCGACCGGCTGGTGATCCGCGGGCCGGCCGTGGCGGCGGGCGCGCTCGTGCGCGAGGCGATCCGCGTCCTCGGCCCGAGCTACGTGCCCATCGGGGATCCGGGGGTGACGGCGACCCTGCTCGATCAGATCGCCTGGCTGGAGCCCGGCAGCTCGTTCTTCTGGATGGACGGCACGCAGCTGCCGCAGCAGCCGCCTGCGCACGAGGCCCGGTGGCTCGCGCGGCGGGAATGGCCAGCGGCCGATGCCGTGCTCACTGCGGCGGGCGCGCCGCCGTCCTTCGGCCGGCCCGGGCATCCGGGCGTACGGCGGTGGGCCGGGATCAGCGACGCCCGCGGGCTGCTGACCTCAACCGCGGCGGACGCCTGGAGCGCTCCGGGCATCGGGTTCGTGTCCGGAGTCGCAGTGCGGCCGGAAGCCAGGCGTTCTGGGCAGGGCCGGGATATCTGCGCGTTCGTGATCGCCGCCCTGCTGGCCGCGCACGGCCGGGCTGCGCTGATGGTGCCGGACAACGGGACGGCGGCTTTAAGCTTGTGCGCCGGCCTCGGCATGTCGGGCCGCGCCCAGCGGATGCTGCGGGTCGTCCCGGCCGGCTTGCCGCTGCCGCGGGATGCGTATGACGATGCCGTACTGAGCCGGACGAGCGTGCCGGACGGCAGCCGGTAAGACCTCGCGGCCGGTGCTAGCGCAGCGGCGCCCGGCGGCATAGTCTTTGATTACCCGACAGTAACTTAGTCTGCTGCGGATGCCCCCACGATCGGCCGCCGGGCCCCGTACTCGCTGCAAGGAGCGACATGAGCAGTCCTGACCCGAGCATTGGTCTCTTCTCGCTCGAGCTGTCCGCCGATCTGATCACGATGCGCGACTGGGTCCATGAATTCGCCAGGGACGTCATCCGCCCGGCCGCGTCCGAGTGGGACGAGCGCGAGGAGACGCCGTGGCCGGTCCTCGAGGAGGCCGCCAAGATCGGGCTGTACTCGCTGGACTTCTTCGCGTCCCAGTGGATGGAGCCGAACGGCCTCGGCACGGTCATCTCGTTCGAGGAGCTGTTCTGGGGAGACGCGGGCATCGGCCTGTCGATCACCGGCACCGGACTGGCGGCCGTCGCAGTCGCGAGCAACGGGACTCCCGAGCAGATCGGGGAGTGGCTGCCGCAGATGTTCGGCGGTCCGGGGGACGTCAAGCTCGGCGCGTTCTGCTCGTCGGAGCCTGATGCGGGCAGCGACGTTAGCGCGATCCGCACCAGGGCGGTCTACGACCAGGCCAAGGACGAGTGGGTCCTGAACGGCACCAAGACGTGGGCGACCAACGGCGGCATCGCCGACGTGCACGTCGTGGTCGCCTCCGTCGACCCGGAGTTCGGCAGCCGCGGTCAGGCCAGCTTCATCATCCCGCCGAATACGCCCGGCCTCTCGCAGGGCCAGAAGTTCCGCAAGCACGGCATCCGGGCCTCGCACACGGCGGAGGTCGTGCTCGACGATGTCCGCGTTCCCGGCCGGTGCCTGGTCGGCGGCAAGGAGCGGCTCGACGCCCGGCTGGCGAGGCTCGCCGAAGGCCGCCACGGAGGGGAGCAGGCGGCGATGCGGACGTTCGAGAAGTCACGGCCGTCGGTCGCGGCGATGGCCGTCGGGGTAGCCAGGGCGGCGGCGGAGTTCGCGTCCGAGTACGCGACCCAGCGCGAGCAGTTCGGCCGGCCGATCGGCCAGAACCAGGGCGTCGCGTTCATGCTCGCCGACATGCACGCGGCCGTCGACGCGGCGCGGCTGCTGACCTGGCGGGCCGCGTGGATGGGCCGGCACGGACTGCCGTTCACCAAGGCCGAGGGGTCGGTGTCCAAGCTCGTCGCGAGCGAGACGGCCGTCCGGGTCACCGAGCAGGCGATCCAGATCCTCGGCGGGAACGGATACACCCGCGAGTTCCCGGTGGAGCGCTGGCACCGGGACGCCAAGATCTTCACGATCTTCGAGGGCACCTCGGAGATCCAGCGGATGATCATAGGGAGGGCCGTCACCGGGCTGGACGTTCGGTAATAGCCGCAGGTCATCGTGCGAGTGCCCGACGACGATGTCTCACGCAGCCGGCCCTCGACGCGATGGAGCTGGCGGCCCAGGCCACTGGCTGGCGCTGAGACGTGTACGGGATGCGCGATGTGCGGCCCGATTATCACGGTGTGACTGGCACCGGGCGGGCCAGGCCTACTGGGAGCCGGGGCGCCGACCAGCACGCACGGATCTGCCGAGAAGCGCAAGTTTGGGTGACTACAAAGCTATGTGCTGAGCGGCACCCCAATTCATGTTCCGGAGGTCGAGTCCCCACTCGTCGTGTGAGCGATGTCGTACGTCGCAGCAGAGCAGATCGCCGACTTGGCGCTTGTCTTTGGACACGTCGCTCATCAGCGCCGTGCGAGTACAGATCGGCCGCTTCTGCGTGTTCCGTCCAGGTCGCCTCTGCCCTGAGGTGGGCCGCGGAGGAAGATACACCACTCCGCGTTGTATCTCCTGATCGGGAGGAGGACGCCATGGCGCTGGTGCAGCAGTCCGAGTGACTCGCCGTCATTGTTCCTCGGCCGGCGGGAGGACGAGGTTGAGCTGTCCGAGGCGCTCTGGGTCTACGAGGGCACAGATTTGCGTGATCTTTCCGTTAGTGATGGTGAACGCCATAACGGAGAACACTCGTCCAGCGGGAGCTACCACGGCTCCCGCGGCTCCGTTCACGAGCGCTGGCCTGACGAACGGGTAGAGCTTCGAGTAGGTGGAGGAGTAGGCCGCTACGGCCTCCGCGCCGCGAAGAGTCAGCGAGGCTTCCTCGCGCAGCACGCCGCCGTCGATTCGCAGTTCGACGTCGGGATCGAGCACCGCGACCAAGGCGTCGAAGTCGCCATCGCGCGAGGCGGCGAAGAACGCGCCGACGACCTCGCGCTGTCGCCCGAGGTCAGGGTCCGGCTCGGGCGAGCCGTGCACGCGTCGCCGCGCTCGGCTCGCGAGCTGCTGCGCGGCGGCCTCGGAGCGATGGAGGACAGCCGCGATGTCCGCGAACGGCACGCCGAATACGTCGTGCAGCACGAACGCCAGCCGCTCGGGGGGACTGAGCGTGTCGAGCACCACGAGCAGCGCGAGCCCGACCGAGTCGGCAACCAGCGCCTCCTGCTCGGGGTCGACGCTGTCTTCGACGCTGACGACGGGGTCGGGCACGTAGACGTCCGAGAACTCTTCGCGCCGCGCTCGCCGGGCGCGCAGCATGTTCAGGCACACGCGCCCGACAATGGTGGTCAGCCAGGCCGGCATGTTCTCGACGCTCCGCGGATCCTGGTCGCGGATCCGCAGCCATGCCTCCTGGAGAGCATCGTCGGCTTCGCCCACCGACCCCAGCATCCGGTAGGCGACCCCGCGCAGATGCGGACGATACTGCTGAAAGCGCTCGGTCAGCCAGTCGCTCTCCTCCATGGCAAATAGGTTCCCTTCTAGCTCCTGCGGCCGTGGCCGGACCGGAGGCCGCCCCGAAAGCAGGACGCATCACCAGCGGCTGTGGTAGCTGAGGCCCACGACCAGGGCCCCGACGGCCATCACCAGGAAGCTGACCGCACCAGCGACCTTGGGATCGCGGACCCGGATGTGCGCGCTCACAGCGCAGATGAAGTAGACGACCAGGCCAATCGCGGCGGCCGTGCCGAGCACCGGCACAGCGAACCCAGCCAGCAGGCCGACCGCCCCGCAGGCCAGCAGAATCCCGAACGGAATCATCCACCTCGGCGACACCCGGACCTCGTCGGCGACGGCCCTGACAGACTCCGCCCCGGCGAAGTTCAGAACGGCGGCGTAGCCGTTCGCAAGCGCCACGACGATCGTCACGACAACGTAACCGATGTGCATACCCATAAGACACGGCCGAACCGGAGAACCTGACCGCCCGGTCCGAGCGACCTCCCGACAGCAGGCCAGCACCGCCCTCTTTCACGCACCGCCTCCGACATCGGCTCCGTGCACGCCCGCCAGCCAGAGCTCACGAACCTGCGACGGAGCCATAACGATCATTCGGATCGCGTCTGCAGCCAGAAGTCGCCGACCGCTGACGGGCGCAGATCAGTAGGCTCGCCGCGCGGTTATCGACAAGCCTGCCACCGTTGCATTCCGAGGAAGCCGCGCAGCCAGG
>DATHPF010000123.1:0-3511 GCA_035484155.1 Streptosporangiaceae bacterium | reverse complement strand
GTGTTGTACCCGATGACGACGCCGTAGTCGTAAGCGGAAACGTCCATCGGTTCGGGATTGGCGCCAGGACTGGCGTCCTGGTTCTCGACCCACAGGTTGTAGAGCGGGCTGGACGGGTCGTCGTCCCAGACGTCGAAGGCGTCTATCCGCCGGTACGGGAATCGCACTCCCGGATCAGGGTCGACCCCGAAGAAGAACCCGAAGCCGAACGTGCCGGACGGAGTGCGGCCGTCCCCTTCCCGCTTGGCGCCGGGCGGGGCCATCCCGTTACGGCCGATCCACGCGGTCCACGGCCCCAAGACCCGGCGCCACTGCCCGCCCGCCCGCTGGTAGGCGGTGAGCTCTGCCTGCGTCGCCCCGTAGGAGGCCGCTGTCACCGCGATGAGCTGGCCGCTGATCCCCCGGGCGGCCGACACTTTCGCCGCGGCCGCGGAGGGCACGACCGCGGGCGGGGAGGCGGACGGGGCCGAGGCCGCGCTTGACGCCGCAATCGCGCTCGAGGCCGCGGTCGTGTGCTCCTGCGCCACCGGGGCACGCGTGCTCCCGGCCGCGGCGCACCCGCAGACGCTCAGGACCGCGGCGGCCAGGCCAGCCACGCCTGCCCGGACTCGCACTCCGACCCTCCTCCGCCGATCGGTGCCCGCCCGGGCACCTTCGCGTGTTCCCGCCGACCACGGTATGCCCGAACCTCGCCATCCGGTGCCCGCTTGGCCGTACGGCTCCGGTCATGACCGAAGCCGGTCTTGCTCGTGCTAGGGGGCGTGCTGCCCGATGACCAGGGAGGCCGGGCTCTGCTGCGGGCTGAGCGCCGCGATGGCCACCCGGCCGGCGCCGGGGCGCCACGACGTTAGCTGCACCTTGGTCGTGAAGCTCAGCTCGGCCACCAGGCTGTCGCTGCTGGCGGGCCAGCCGAAGCTGATCAGGGCATCGCTGCTTAGCCAGGTTCCCGGTGCGGCCGCCAGGTGGCCGCTGGCCATGGTCTCCAGCTCCAGCTGGACCGCCTGTCTCAGGTGGTGAGCGCGGCAGGTGCTCGACAATCACCACCGCCAGCACCAGCCCGACGGCCACCGCGACGCGGCGCGGTCACGGGCCGGGCTCGCGGCCCCCGCCCTGACTCAGGGTGTAGGCATCGCGGCGGGGCCGTCGTCGCACCGCTCGGCAGATGAACATAGTCATCTGACGGATCCGGCCGGGCCGCCTGCCAGGCCATGATCACAACTGGACAGGTTCCTCAGCGAGCCAGGGTGAGTCGTGGCAGCCGGTGCAGGCCGGTTCGCCGCGGCTTCGAATGCAGGCTCCCGGGAAGGAGATCGTTATGCCCGTTATCGTGGTGACCCGGCTGCGGCTGCGGGACCCTGCGCTCTTGGATGAGTTCTTCACTGATGCTGTCGCCGCCATCGAGCAGGCGATGAAGGCGGAAGGCAACCTCGGCGCGGACGCGCTCGCCGACGCGAACAACGCCTGGTGGAGCGTCAGCGCCTGGAAAGAACGCCGCCTGATGCAGGCCTACGTCGACAGCCAGCCGCACCACGGCATCAGCACGCGCCTGGACCATTACTGCGACGAGGCTAGCTTCGTCGACTGGGAGCAGGTCAGCCCCGATCTGCCGGACTGGCAGACCAGCTGGCGCCACCTCACCGCCGACGGCAAGACGGCAGAGCTCACGCACCCGTCAGCCGCAAACCAGACGCGTGATTTCCCCCCGCCCGTCGAGCCGCCGCCCGTCGTCTCCTGAGCGACTGGCTAGTCTTCTTCAGCCGACGAGGGCGCGGAGGCTCTCCTTCAGGGAGCCCATCGTGGCGAGCACCGCGGTGGGCTCGTAACCGCAGTGAGCCATGCAATTGTCGCAGCGCGGGTCCTTGCCACGGCCGAACTTGTCCCAGTCTGTGCTCTCCAGGAGCTCCTGCCAGGTCTCGGCGTAGCCGTCGTCGAGCAGGTAGCAGGGCCGCTGCCAGCCTTTGAGGCAGTACAGCGGGACGCCCCATGGCGTGCACTCGAAGTCGGCCTTGCCCTCGAGGAAGTCCAGGTACAGCTGCGAGTGGTTGAAGCGCCACTTCTTGCGGCGGCCCTCCGCGAACGCCTTGCTGAACAGCTCACGCGTCTGCGTGACGCCCAGGAACCGGTCCTGGTCGGGCGCCTTGCCGTACGCATACCCGGGCGCGATCTCCAGCCGGTCGACCCCGAGCTCGTCGTTGATGTAGTCCAGGGTCGCGATCAGGTCCTGCGGAGTCTCAGTGTTGAACACGGTCGTGTTCGTATAGACCTGGAAGCCCTTCTGCTTGGCCAGCTTGATCGCCGCGACGGCCTGCTCGAAGACGCCTTCCTTGGAGACGGCTTCGTCGTGCTTCTCGCCGATGCCGTCGAGATGCACCATCCAGGCGAAGTTCTTGTTCGGCTTGAACTTGTCGATGTGCTTGGGCAGCAGGATGGCGTTCGTGCAGAGGACCACGAACTTCTTGCGCTTGAGCAGTTCCTCGGCGATCACGTGGATCTGCGGGTGCATGAGGGGCTCGCCGCCGGCGATCGAGACCATCGGCGCACCGCACTCCTCGACGGCGGCAACCGCCTGCTCGACCGGCATGCGCTGCTTCAGCACCGAAGCCGGATGCTGGATCTTGCCGCAGCCCCCGCACTTGAGGTTGCAGGCGAACAGCGGCTCCAGCTCCATGATCAGCGGGTACTTCTTGACCCTTTTGATCTTCTGCTTCATCAGGTACGTTCCGAGCTTCACCGTCAGGTGGACTGGCATCGCCATGAGTTGCTGCCTCCGTATCCCCGCACTGGCGCCACGGCGCTCCGTCATTTCGATCTGGGTCATGCAGTCTGTCTGGAACATACAGCGTGTATGTCTCATGATGTCTGTATGCCAGCGAATCCGCAACCGCGCCGAGCCGAGCACGCCTCCGACACCCGGGCCGCTCTGGTCGCTGCTGCACGCCGCCTTTTCGCAGCTCACGGCTACGACGGCACGGGCACCGAGCAGATCGTCGCTGACGCGCGTGTCACCCGGGGGGCGCTTTACCATCACTTCCGTGACAAGGCGGACCTGTTCCGCGCGGTGATGGCCGAAGCCGCCGGATCGATAGCCCAGCGGCTGATCGACGAGCAGCTGGCATCGGAAGCGTCGTCTCCGCTCATCGAGATCCAGGCCGGCATCTCCGCGTTCCTCGACGTCTGCGTCGACGGTGACTTCCAGCGGATCGTCCTGGTCGACGGGCCGCGGGTGCTCGGCTCGGACGCGTGGGAGGAGCTCGTCGAGCGTTACGGGCGGGGCATCCTGGAGGAGTGGCTCAACCGCTGCGTGGAGGCCGGGGACCTGGAAGCCGTGCCGGTGCCGGCCCTCGCCCGGCTGCTCATCGCGATGCTGACCGAGGCCAGCCTGGCGATCGCGCGCTCGGCGATCCCCGCGGAGACCCGTGCCGAGTTCGGCATCGTCCTGGACCGCGTGCTCACCGGCCTGCGCCCGTGAGCGGTGGACGCGGCAGCAAGTCGCTGTGATCTTCAGGACACC
>DATHPF010000122.1:0-13510 GCA_035484155.1 Streptosporangiaceae bacterium | reverse complement strand
CCAGGGCGACCAGCGCGACGGCGACATCCGATGGGTGCGTGGCGATGCACTTGTCGCTGGTGCCGAGGATGGCGTGCCCGCGGTTAAAGCCGACGAGGGCCGCACAGCCGCTGCCTGGATCGCGCTTGTTGCACGGCGACGCGGCATCGCGGAAGTAGCTGCAGCGCACCCGCTGGCACAGGTTCCCGCCCATCGACGCCATATTCCGCAGCTGCGCCGAGGCCCCCAGCAGCAGCGCCTCCGAGATGACAGGGAACCGTGCCACTACGGCGGTGGCCCGGGCCACGTCGCTCATCCTCGCTAGCGCGCCGATGCGCAGCCCGCCGCCCGGCAGGTCCTCGACCCGGTTAAGGGGCAGGTCGTTGATGTCGACCAGCAGCCTGGGCTCCAGCACGTTCTGGCGGACCAGGTCGACCTCGGTCGTGCCGCCTGCCAGAAACGCGCCATCGGGGTTTTCCCGGACTATCGCGATGGCGCTGTCGGCATCACTAACCCGTGCATAGCTGAGTGGCCGCATTGTTACTCACCGCCAGCCGCGTCGCGAACCTCGCTGATTGCGGCGCGGATATTCGGATATGCCGCGCACCTGCAGATGTTGCCGCTCATCCACTCGGCGATCTCGCTGTCATTGCGGGCGTGGCCCTCCTCCAGCAGCGCCACGGCCGACATGATCTGACCGGGCGTGCAGTAGCCGCACTGGAACGCGTCGTGGGCGATGAATGCGGCCTGCATCGGATGCAGTTCCCCGTCCGCCGACAGGCCCTCGATGGTAGTGACCTCACGGCCTTCACAGGTCACCGCGAGCGTCAGGCACGCCAGCACCCGCCTGCCATCGACCCACACCGTGCAGGCGCCGCACGTTCCCTGGTCGCAGCCCTTCTTCGAGCCCGTCAGGCCAAGATGCTCCCGCAAGGCGTCCAGCAGGCTGACCCGGGGCTCAATCCGCAGTTCGTGCGCCTGACCGTTGACTCTCAGCACGAGTGTCCCGGCTCCCGGCCCGCGTTCGACCGGCCGCGGTACAACCCTCACATCCATCGCAATCTCCCCCAAGATCGCCCGGCGCCCCCGCCAGTCGCTATGACGCTACGCCGCCGCCAGCCGACCCGAATCCGGAGGGTGGATCGCGGAACATCGGCGGGAGCACCGTGAGCATCAGCGCGGACCAGATCACGTGGGCAAGCGCCGGGGCTGCCACGCCACCCGACCGACGCCGCAGCTGACCGAAGATCAGGCTGGTCGCCGCGGCGCCGATGACCAGCGCCGGATTTCGGGTGGCCGCCGTGGATGCTGTGTAGACCAGGGCCGTCTTGCCGACGGGGCGTCGCGGTCCGGCCTCGTCCCACAGGGCCCCGTGGAAGAAGAGTTCCTCGGCCGCCCCGTTGAGGCAGGCCGTCAGAAGGACCAGGCTCGCCGGCCCGGTGTCGACATAGCCGAGGACGCTGCTGATTGCCCGGTTCAGCAGCGGGCTTCTGCGGGCGAGGCGGGCGGCGGAGTAGAACAGCCCGAAAGTGCCGGCGCCCGTCAGCACCGGGTCGGCGACTGCCCGCAAACCCGGCCGGGTGAGCACCGCGCCCGCCGGAACCGGACCCGATGCCAGGGCGCCCGCAGTCCAGGTCGCCGCCAGGCCGAGGGTGAGGGCATAGAACAGCGGGTCGTCGCCCTCGGCGGACAGGGACAGGGCGAGCAGGCCAGTGCCGGCGGCCAGCGCGATACAGAGCTTCTGGCGGCGGGCTCGCGACGAGCGGGAACGACGGTGCGGATCGCGCACCTCCTGGCGCGAGCTTTGCCGCCGGTCCCGCAGCGCCCGGCGTACGGCCGCATCGTAAGGTGTCAGCTCGAACGGGATGAGGTCCCGGATCGAGGTATCGCGCACGACGACCTCATTGGTCATCGAGTCGATCAGGGATCTGCCAGTGGCCGGATCGACGTCGGTGACCAGCCTCAGCCAGAGCGAGGACAACCGGGGCGTCAACAGCGGGACTGGCAGGATCGGCAGCGGCCGGTGCTTGATGGCCGCCACTCGCTGCAGCATCTGCGAATAGCGCATCACCTCGGGTCCCCCCACCTCGAAGACCCGGCTCGCCGCCTCCGGCCGGACGAGCACGCCGGTCAGGTAGCGGACGACGTCATCGACCGCAATGGGCTGTGTGCTGGTGCTGACCCACTGCGGGGTGATCATGGCCGGGAGGTGTTCCACCAGCTGCCGGGTGAGCTCCCAGGACAGCCCGCCACTCCCGACGATGATTCCGGCGCGCAGAACGGTGACCGGCACTCCACCCGCTGCCAGTCGCCGTTCCACCTCGCGCCGGCTGCGCAGATGGGCCGACAGCGCGTCGCGGTCATCGCCGAGCCCGCCCAGATAGATGATCCGCCCGATGCCAGCGGCAGCCGCGGCGTGCCCGAATGCTTCTGCGGCGGCAGCGTCCGTGCGCGAAAAGTCGGGGTCGCCGAGCGAATGCACCAGGTAGTACGCCGCTTCAGAGCCGTCCAGGGCTGCCCCTACCGTGGCCGGGTCGTGCACATCGCCGAAGACGGCACGCCCCGGACCCTGGTAGCCGTCCGGGTTGCGGGTCATTGCCGCTACCTCATGGCCGGCCGCGGTCAGGGCGCGGGTCAGACGGCTGCCGACGAACCCAGACGCGCCGGCGACGAGAACTCTCACGCCTGCCAGCTCCTCTCGGGCCGCCGCCAGCCTGTCCAGCATGAAGCCCGAGGTCTTACCCGGGCTCAAGGCGGCAAAAACACTCGCGGCGACACAAAGCGACGGCTGGCGAGGCAGCGTGGCCAGGTACCGCGGCCGGGTTCGGGGTAGTGCCAACCGGTGTGCTGGGCAGCGACCAGGGCGACATCGCAGCTAGCAGAAAGGTGTGGAACGCATATGGCGGACAAAGCGCTCGAAGAACTGCTCGTTTCCTCTGAGGTACAGACTGCGCGCGATCGCATGGAGGACTATGACGCGGCGGAGGCCGCCGTCGAGTCCAACCCCCAAGGTGAGCAGGAGCTTGAAGACCTGCGCCAGGTGCTCGTTGACATGCCGGGCGCCGTGCACATGCTGCTTGAGGCCATCGACCGTGCCGGGGCTAGCGCGGGAGAGCCGCAGTACGACCCCGGTGACATAGCGGGCTTCCCCGGCCCGGCGGAGACTCACGAGTAATAGGGTCGGGCCGCGAGGCCATGCAGCGCCTCGGGCCGGCAGAGCGGTGGGGAGGCGGATGGACGTGACCACGGTCGCCGTGCTCGATGACTACCAGGGCCGTGCCCGTGAGTACGCCGACTGGGCGTCGCTGGAGCCGGGCGTGGAGGTTGAGTTCTTCCGCGAGCCCATCAGCCCGGACGCGCTCGCCCTTACTCTGGCGGAATTCGACGTGCTGGTCTTGATGCGCGAGCGGACGGCGTTCCCGCGTTCCGTGCTCGAGGCACTGCCCAACCTCAGGCTGCTGGTCACTACCGGGATGCGGAACGCATCGGTCGACGTCGCCTACCTCCGGGAGCGCGGCGTCACGGTCTGCGGCACGGGCGGAACCGGGAGCGCGGGCGCACCCGGCGTCCCCAGCACGGCCGAGGTTGCGTGGGCGCTCATCCTCGCCGTCTGCAAGCGCGTCACCGTCGAAGACCGGGCCATCCGCAGCGGGCACTGGCAGCTGGGCGTGCCGGTCAATCTCGCCGGGGCGACACTCGGGCTGGCCGGGCTCGGCAACCTCGGCGCGGCGATGGTCGGGCCTGCCCGTGCCTTCGGCATGGACGTCACGGCCTGGAGCCAGAACCTGACCGAGGAACGCGCGGCTGCCGTCGGCGTGCGCAGGGTCAGCAAGGCGGAGCTGCTCTCGGGCGCCGACGTCCTGTCCATTCACATGGTGCTGAGCGACCGGACCCGCGGCCTGTTCCAGGCCGCCGACCTAGCGCAGATGAAGTCCACCGCCGTCGTGATCAACACCTCGCGGGGCCCGATCATTGACCAGCGCGCGCTCATTGATGCACTCCGGAATCAGACAATCGCCGGCGCCGGCCTGGACGTCTACGATCAGGAACCGCTCCCGGCCGCGCATGAACTGACTGCGCTGGACAACGTCGTACTGCTTCCCCACCTCGGGTACGTCAGCGAGGCCGGCCTCAGGAACATGTACGGGCAGGCGGTGGAGGATATCGCCGCGTTCCTGGCCGGCGCGCCGATCCGCATGGTCAGTTAGGGCCGGGAACGCGGCCCGCGCCAGGCCAGCCGCCGCTCCCGTGGCCGCAGATCACCAGAATCTGGTGAGAGCGGCTCATCATGCTGGCCGCTAGCTTCGTCCTGACTGACCGCCTGTTGAAGGAGCAAGAGCAATAGCGGCTCCGGGCGCGGCGCTGTCGCTGGGGTGATGGCGGCGGGGTCTCGCCGTGCGGAGCTGGGGCTGCTGATCCAGGTGATCGCTGGCCATCGAGAATGTACTGGTGATTGCGCGACGCTCATGTTGGTGGAGTGCCGGCCGTCGCGGTGCGAGGCGCTGTCGGGCGCGTGGTAGCGCGGCGTGGCGGCGGCGTGATGGGCGCGTCTGCCGGTGATGCGCGGGAGCCCGTACCGGGCGGTGCTGCGCGGCGCCGGGCGGGTCTGGCACGATTTGCGACTCGAGACCCTTTACCGGCGTGGCAGGGAGTTCGAGCTCATGCAGCGGGCGCTGGGGTTCGCTGCTCTGGCCATCCTGACCGTGATCCCGCTGCTGATCCTCGTCGCCGCCGCGAGCCCGGCCCCGCACCGCGGGCTGGCCGGGTGGGTGGTGTACGGCATGGGCTTGACTGGCTCGTCCGCCGATGCGGTGACGCGGCTCTTCTCAGCGCCAGGGCGGGTGCTGGGCACGACGAGCGTGTTCAGTGCAGTGGTGCTGAGCGTGTCCGGGGTGGCCCTGGCGGCCGCCGTGCAGACCGGGTTCGAGAGGATCTGGGGACTTCTGGCCGGGCCGTGGCACAAAATCTGGCGTCAGGCGGTGTGGCTGGCCGCCCTCATCGCCTACCTCTATGCGGCGGCGACGGTCGGGTCAGTGACCAACGGGGGGCTGGCCGAGACCGCAGGCCGGGTGGCGGTGGCGGTGGTACTCGGCATCGCCTTCTTCTGGTGGGGGCTGCGGTTCCTGACCGTTGGCCGGGTGAGCTATCTGGCAGCGATGCCGGGCGCGGTGGCGACGCTGGTAGGCCTGGCTGGCCTGCGAGCCTTCTCCGGCCTGGTCTTCGAGCCGCTGATCGTCAGAAACGCGGTCAGCTACGGCACGCTGGGCACGGTCTTGATCGTGCAGTCGTGGCTGATTGGCGTCGGCTGGGTCGTCTACGCCGGTCAGTTGTTCGGGCACTGGTTCTACGACTCCTGGCTGCAGGCCTGGGCGTCCCGCCGTGGCCGCCGGGAGCCGAGCGCGGGGGAGGAGGGCGAGCAGCGCCCGGGTAGTCAAGGCACGCCGCCTGGGTAGCCGGGAACCATCGGCAGCCCCGAACGTCGAAGAAAACGGACGGCAGTTCCTCCCCGGCCAAGGCAGCAGCAGCCCGGCGTCAATGCGCCTTGGCGCGTCCTTTCGCAAAGGAAGGCTTGCGTACCAGCGGCCGCGGTGCTAGAAGGCGGGATAGTGTTCGTCCGCTCTCGGGGCGGGTCCTGCGTCAGGGGAGGCGACGTGAGCTTTTCGGTTGAGGGGGATTATTTCGAGGTATGCAACTGCGACGTCAGTTGCAACTGCGTGTGGCTGGGAGCCGCAACCAATGACAATTGCGACGTGCTGCTGGCGTGGCATGTCAACAGAGGCGACAGGGACGGGGTGGACCTGGCGGGTCTGAACGCCGTGATGGCGGTTCACACGCCGAAGCGGATGACCGATGGCGGCTGGAAGGTGGCTCTGTACCTGGACGACCGTGCCTCCGCCGAGCAGTCCGAAGCGCTCGGCGCGGTTTTTTCCGGAGGTGCTGGGGGCCACCTGGCCGGACTGGCTCCACTGATCGGCGAGGTCGCCGGGATCCAGTCGGCGGCGATCACGTTCGAGAAGTCGGACGGCTCGCTGCACGCTGAGGTCTCCGGCGCTCTGTCCATGAGCAGCGAGCAGCTGACCGGGATGGATGGCCAGGGGCCGGCCGTGATCTCAAACGCGCCGTTCGGCGCTGTCACCCAGCCAGTCCGGCAGGCGAGCTCGAAAGACGTGAGCTATCACGGCCACTGGCGCGCCGACTTCTCCGGTACCAACAGCTTCGTCACCGACTTCCGCTACGAAGGCTGACCGGGCCTGCGTGATGGCTGACCATGCCGATCCGGCTTCGGTCATGGGTCCGGTGCAGGCCCTGCCGCGGCGACAGCTCGCGGTGCCGTGGATCGCGGTCGCCGCAGTGGCGGCTGCGGCGTGGGCGGTCACTCTCATGCTGGCCCGGACCATGGGCAACGGGCCCGGGACCATGGGCCTGGAGTTGCTGCCCTTCCTCGGGCTGTGGGTGGTGATGATGGCCGCGATGATGCTGCCATCGGTGGCACCGGTAGCTGTGCTGTGGACCCGTTTGATCACCGGTGCCTCGGCCGGCGCCGGCCGGCTGATGCGGATGAGCGCGTTCTTGACCGGTTACCTGCTGGCCTGGGCTGCGGTCGGAGCCGTCGCCTTCGCGTCGCTGGTCGGGACCGGGCGGCTGCTCACGGCGTCCCCGACGGCGGCGAAGTGGCTGGGCGCGGGTATCTTCGTCGCCGCGGGCATCTACCAGCTCACCCCCTGGAAGGACTGGTGCCTGCGTCGATGCCGCTCGCCGATCGGCGCGCTGATGTACTACCTCGGCTTTAAGGGCCGCAGCCGTGACCTCCGCGTCGGCCTCCATCACGGAACGACGTGCGCCGGATGCTGCTGGGGCCTGATGATCGTGCTAATCGCGGTCGGGGTGATGAACGTCTCAGTCATGGCGGCGCTGGCGGTGGTCATCTTCACTGAGAAGCTCTGGCGCTACGGCAAGCCGTTCGGCCAGGCCATCGGCGTGCTGCTGGTAACGGTCGGGGTGCTAGCTATCTGGTTCCCCTGGCTGCTTCCTGGCCTTCATGTCTCCGCCATGCCAACGATGTAGGAGGAAGCCGTGAGGTACGCCCGGCAGATGCTGGACACCTACTCTCGCACGTTTGACGTCGACGCCGACGTTCTGGCCGCTGCCATCGACGCGCTCAGCGACTGCGCCCAGGCCTGCAACGCCGACAACGCGGCTGACCTGGGCGAGCAGAACGTGACCGAGATGGTCAAGTGCATCCGGCTCTGCCTGGACTGCGCAGATATCTGTACCGCGACCGTCGGGGTCATCAGCCGCCAGACGGACTACGACGCCACTGTCACCCGGCCACTGCTGGAGGCCTGCGTGGCCATCTGCATGAGCTGTGGCGAGGAGTGCGAGCAACATGCCGGGATGCACGAGCACTGCCGCATCTGCGCCGAGGCATGCAGGCGGTGCGAGCAGGCCTGCCGGGTACTCCTGGACGCTCTCGGATAGCAGACGATCAGCCAGGGCAGCTGACCTCAGACCGGGGCCGCTAGGGCATGCTGTCGGCAGTCGGCGCGGTCGCTGCCGCGCTTGGCTGCGGGTGGCTGGCGGTCAGGATCCCGCGGACCTCGGCCGCGATCTGTGCCTGCAGGACCGTCAGGTCCTTCAGCGGCGCGGCGGATTTGATGAGTCGGCTGAGTTCGGTCACCGACCGGGCGTCGTAGCCGGCCTGGTAGACGTCCGTGACGTATTCGCCATAGAGCGCGCGCGGGTCGGCGCAGTGCGGCATCCCTCCCGTGGCCGCGGCTGCGAGCGCCGCCGGCATGAGTCTGCGCATCGCTGCTCTGAGGCGTACGGGGCTTCCGGTTGCCTCGGCGGACTCCACCGCCGTGACAGTGTCCTGCATGGTGGTGTTGACCGCGCGGGCAGCACTCGCCCACTCCTGGTACTGGCTGCGGCACGAGACCGGTCGCGCGGACGGCTCGACCGCGCGCCGGGCCGGCGCGCCCTGGCCCCCGCAGCTTGCCAGCAACGCGCTGACTGCCAGGGACAGAGCAGCGCGGAACGTGATCACGAGCGCCAGGGTGCACGCCACAGTCACGAGTGCCGCCAAGGCGATCAGCACGGTCTCGCGTCGGCTGCCCCAGATGCCATCGGGTACGCCGAGAAACGTAACCAGGACGACCGCCAGGACTCCGGCGACCGCAGTCCGCAGCCAGCGCCCGGTGAACAGCACCAGGCAGGGGCCGACCACGACGAGGCCGCTGAGGACGATCCGCTTGCCTGTGGATGCGTCGATGACCGCAGCCAGCGCCGACCAGCCGATGCCGAGGCGCCACATGAGGACGGATGCCGGATTGGGAAGCTTCCACGCGCATCTTGGCCGATTCAGCACTGCGGAGATAGCCATGGCCGGATCGTACGGCCTTGCTGCTGTTCGCATAGGCCGATTGCCAACCGCTCCGCTTTGGGCCTCTCGGCCGGCTCGTCACATTCCAGTGCTGAATGCCGTCATGGAAGAGAGGATCAAGTCGAGTCGACCCAAGCCGTTCCTGACAATCGGCTTCTGCCGCCGTCGGCCGACCCAGCCCCGGCTTCGCGAGTCAAGAGCGCCAAGAGTTTCCGGGCCAGCCGGTCCTGCAGCCCGGTCTGGCTTCACGCTCTTGCGCTTCGGTTATGGCGTTGGGTCGACGGCCATACCAGCCTGCTCACGTACCCACTGGGTGGCAGCGGTTCGGCTGTGCAAGACCCACAAGGCGACGTCGAGTATGCGCAGGAGGGCGGCTCTAGCGGCGGCGCTGGGACGCAGAGCCTCGACATCGGCTCGGGCGGCCAGATTCTGGAGCAGGCAGCGCAGCACCTTGCAGGTCCGGCCGGGCACGTCCACGGCCTTCATCACGATGCTGTCGCTGATCGGGCATAGCCGGGGCCGCTTGCGGGCCAGCAGCTTGCTGGCGCTGGCATCCCCGATGCCGTCAATCGCGGTGAGGGCATCCCACATGCGGTCGATGTGCTGCAAGGTGTCGTCGGAGGCGTCCCACAGATCAGTCTCGTGCGGGATGCGGCCTAGCATCTCGCTCAGCTGCTGACGGTGAGGGCCGAGCAGCGTGCGGACTGCTTGCGGGCGCCAGGTGATGTCCAGCAGCGAGACGGCCAGCAGGTCGTCGGGAATGATCTCGCCAGGCGGATTGCGGCCAAGATCGGTGAAGGTCATTCCCGCAAATCCGGGCTCGGTGTAGTAGACGGCCACAGCCCGGCCCAGGCCGGGCGTGACCAGGCTGGGCCGCAACCGCCGGGCGGCGGCGTGGACGGCCATATCGATCGGTAAAGAGCGCATAAGGCAGTATGCGAGAAGATCCCAGGTCCGTGCATCGTTACCCGGTCCTGAAACGGAAGCAGCCGCGGCGGCTAGCGCGGCCCCGCAGGATCAGGAGCGGTAGCTTCGCCTGATCGTGAATGGCCGGGGCCGTTCGCGCCGGCCTCGATGGTTGCCTGGCTCGACTCGGGTGGCGGGCTGTCCCAGCGGCGCCAGATCAGCCGGTGCACGGGGATGAGCCGGGGTATATCGCGCAGGCCGGGGATGAACGGGATCAGTAGCAGCAAGACGGTTGCCAGGCCGGTCATGTAGACGGCGATCATGTCGATGTTGGCCGAGTTGGTCCAGCCCGGAACCTGGTACCAGAGCGTGTAGAGCCAGAGCCACGGCTGGCCGGGGTAGCTGCCGGTTTCGTTCATCACGCCCCACTGGCTGCCGGTCAGGCCCAGTGCGCTGGCCTTGCCGAGGAAATACTGGCCGTCTTCGATGAACAGCAGCGGGTTGGTGAAGTTGGTGCCGTAGAACGGCTGCCGGGCGAGCAGGTCGGTGTCCAGTACGCCGCTGCGGGCGAGGGTCAGCTCGCTTGCCATCAGTGCCGGGACCGGCCCGTCGTTCGCTGCGGGGACGACCGGGCTGCCGTTGACGAATTTCACTTTCGTTACGGCGTTGCCGTAAGCGGTGGCCCACTTCACCTGCTGGTCGGCGGATGCGGCCTTGTAGGCGGCGAGGGGGGCGGCGATGGCCGGGTCGGCAGTCGCGAGGGTGGACAGCGGTCCGATCACGAAGTCCTGCGCGGCGTTGACGGGCTGGGTCACCCCGAACCAGGTTTGCGGGGAGAACAGCAGCTTCTGGACACTGCCGTTCTGGTTGTTGTAGGGCGGGCCGTAGGTAGCGGTCTCGCTGGTGGCGTTCAGCTCGCTGGCGGCGGTGCCCAGGAAGTCGGACGGGTCGAGTCTGGCCCAGGTGGCGACCGTAAGCGGCGGCACGTTCGGGGACGACAGGAGGCCGGCCAGGCCGAGGGTGAGCGCGAGCACGATCACGGCCGCGATCGTGCCCTCCTTCAGGATGTCGTAGCGGCGGTTGGGGCCGCGCCAGGGGGCTGCGTCGGCTGCTGCGATGGCGCGGCGCCGGAGCCGCCCGGTTCCCGCGACCTCGGCCGCATGGGCGTCGATCGGGTGGGCCACGCCCCGCATCCGGACGAGCAGGACGTGCGCGCCGACGATGGCAATGAGCACTATCGGGATGAGCACAATGTGCCACATCAGCATCTGGCCGAAGTTCATCACGTTGAAGAAAGCGCCGACGCCAACGGAGTTGAATGCGTCTTTGCCGCTGGTGGAGATCCACTGAGAGTCGAAATTCTGCTGGGACAGATAGCCCGTGAAGCACTCGATGACCGAGGCCACGAATGCGACCACGCCGGTGATCCAGGTCCAGCTCCGGCGGCCGCGCCAGGCGGCCATCCAGAACTTCCCCCACAGGTGGATGACCAGCAGCGCCATGAACAGCTCGACGCTCCATACGTGCAGACTGTTGAAAAAATGCCCGAGCGGATTGTAATGCCACCAGTCCGGGCCACCCAGGGCAAGACCGAACCCGGACACTATCGCTACTGCGAGCGCGGCCAGGGAACCGACGCCGAACACGTAGATCCAGGACGCGACATAGGCGGGCTGGCTGTCGGGCAGCAGCTTGCCCGGGGGCAGGGTCCGGAGGGCGCGCCGCCGAAGCCGGGCCGTCCACATGCCGGCGGCGCCGTCATCAGCCAGATCGCTGGTTTCGGCAGCGGGGCCAGGCGCATCGTCGTCGGACGCCGTGCCGGTAGCTGGTGCGCGCGCGTCACGTCGTCCCAGCGGGAACGGGAGCAGCAGCGCGGCGCCGAAGATCACGACCATCACCGCGATCAAAACCAGGTTCGCCACCGTTACCTGGAATATCGACCAGTGCAGCAGGCTGCCCGGAGAATTCATATTGATCGGCGAAGCGTGGAACTGAGGGCCGGCAGATCCTGTCATATTTCACCTCAGCGTGCGTACGAATGACGCCGCCAAGGTCTGGAGCAGCCCTACCTTGAATGTCTGGGTGCGCGCCGATCACGCCGCGATGTACCCAAAAGGAGGCTACGCCCGTCGGGCAGGCCCGACAAGCGCGAGAGCCGGTGTACCGGGCTCAGGAACGAGTTCAGCGTTGCAATGGTGCTTCGGCGAGTCGCTCGTGCAGTCGCTCGCGAATTTGCTCCGGGGTATAGGAGCGACGCTGCCGTTCAGCCCTGGCAATGACCACGCCGGTTGCGGCGACACCAGCGAAGCCCGCCAGTCCCAGTATCTTCCACCAGCGCATCTGCCTAGGCTACGGCTATGCCTGCGGTGAGCGTCACTCTTCAGGATGCCCTGGACCTGACCCGCACGGGCGACGTGTGGTTGTTTCGCGGGCATACGGCCGGTGACCGGGCTATCCAGGTGGCGACCAATAGTCCGGTCAATCACGTCGGTATGTCCATCGTCATCGAAGACCTGCCCCCGCTGATGTGGCACGCTGAGCTCGGCCGGTCGCTACCCGATGTGTGGTCAGGTGTCCGCCAGCGCGGGGTTCAGCTGCACGACCTGCGCGATGCCGTGCTTGTCTGGGCCAATAAGTACGGTCAGCGGGCATGGATGCGGCAGCTAGAAGGTCCGGTCTCCCGTGAGATGGAGGATGCCGCGCTGCGTACCGTTGCCAGGATGGACGGCACGCCGTTCCCATCCTTGGCCCGGCTTGCGTTGCAGTGGCTGTCCGGGCGTGCTCCGATCAGGCGCGCTCCGCAGCGCGCTGACCTGGATACCGCCTATTGCGCTGAAGTGCTCGCGGTCACCTTCCAGGAGATGGGGCTGCTGCCCGGCGGGCGCCGGCCGAACTGGTATGACGCCGGGCGTTTCTGGAGCGGTGATGACCTCAGGCTGTCGCAGGGCTTCTCGCTCGGTGGCGAGATTGCCGTGCGGCTTCCCGCGGGCGGACCCGGCGAGCGCCGTTAGCCCGGCCGGCGGCCAGGCCTGTGCGCCAACGATGTAGACTGCTGTGTAGATATACAACGTAGACAGCGCACAAGCTGCTGCCAGGCCGCAACCGGCGGCCAGGCGCTGCGCGCCGTCAGGGGAGATGAACGACTTCATGACCGTGACCCTGGACCGAGACGTCGAGACCTTTACCCGCGCACCTCGTCAGCTGTTCATTGACGGGCTGTGGACCGATGCGGCTTCCGGCAAGTCCTTCCAGACCCCCGACCCAGCGACCGGCGAGACCCTCGCGTACATCGCGGAAGGGGACGCCGAAGACGTCAACCGTGCAGTCCGAGCCGCGCGCAAGGCTTTCGAGTCTGGCCCGTGGTCGAGGATGACGCCATCCGAGCGCGGCAGGATCATCTGGCGCATCGGTGACCTGATCCTCGAGCACGCCGACGAACTCGCCCAGCTCGAGTCACTCGACAACGGCAAGCCGTTCGCCGTGGCGCAGGCCGCGGACGTGCCGCTGGCCGCTGACCTGTTCCATTACATGGCCGGGTGGGCCACGAAGATCGAGGGCAACTCGATCAGCATCTCGGTGCCGTACATGCCGGGAGCTAACTTCCACTCCTACACGCTGCGCGAGCCGCTGGGCGTGGTGGGCCAGATCATTCCGTGGAACTTCCCGCTGCTCATGGCGGCCTGGAAGCTCGGTCCGGCGCTGGCCACAGGTAACTGCGTAGTGCTCAAGCCGGCCGAGCAGACGTCGCTGACCGCGCTGCGGCTGGCCGGGCTCATGGCCGAGGCGGGCGTGCCTGCCGGCGTTGTGAACGTGGTGACGGGCTTCGGCGAGACGGCCGGCGCCGCACTGGCCGCGCACCCGGACGTAGACAAGGTCGCGTTCACCGGCTCCACCGAGGTCGGCAAGCTGATCGTCGCCGCCGCGGGGGCCAGCAACCTGAAGAAGCTGACCCTCGAGCTCGGCGGCAAGAGCCCGAACATCGTCTTTGACGACGCAGGGCCCGAGGCCATCGAGGGCGCGGCTAACGCGATCTTCTTCAACCACGGGCAGTGCTGCGTGGCCGGGTCGCGGCTGTACGTACAGCAGAGCAGGTTCGACGAGGTCGTCGACGGCGTCGCCGCGATCGCCAAGTCCATCAAGATGGGACCCGGCATGGAGCCGGGAACGCAGATGGGCCCGCTGGTGTCGGAGGAGCAGTTCCGCCGAGTGAGCGGGTTCCTGGAGTCCGGGAAGTCCGACGGCGCT
>DATHPF010000121.1:0-8712 GCA_035484155.1 Streptosporangiaceae bacterium | reverse complement strand
ACACGGCCGGCCAGGACGACGTTGTAGACCAGGCGCCAGACCGGGTACAGCGGGTTGATCTTGGCGTTGGTTCCCAGCGTGCCGGTGAACGGCTGCTGGCCACCCATCTCGTGAGTGGCCACCGCAAACAGGCGGTTAGTGCCATGCCCGGACGACTGCGCGATCTGCTGCGCGATGGAGAACGGCCCGAGGGCGTTCGGGTCGACCGTGTAGACCGTCCCGTCGTTCTCCTCCACCTGGGTGGTGTTGAACGAGGTGTTGCCGGCGGATGCGTTGACGATGTTGTTGTTGACGCAGGCCGGAAGCGCGCCAGTGCTGTCGGCACCGAGCGTTACCGCGTTGAGCCAGAAGTTCCGCGTACCCGACCCGGACTGCGGGACATACAGGTCGACCGGGATGGCAGCGCTGTCGTCCGACGGCGGGTTCACGTTCGTGGTGGTACGGACGTAGTACGTGGTGCTGCCGGTTTCGCCGATGGTGTCGCCGTCAGGCACCGTGACGGTGGTGTAGCTGCCGCCGTTGGTGTCGTTGATGTGGCAGGTGTAGAAGGTTGTCATGTCGGCGAAGCTGAACTGGTTGGCCTGGGTGATGGCCGTCGGCAGGTAGGTCACCGACGTGGTACCGATCGTCGTCGTGCCGCCGGTCGCCGGGCCGGTCGCGGTCGCCAGCACGTCGCCCCCGAACGGAATGAAGAGCAGGTCGCCGTTGGCGTTGGTGGAAGGTGCGTTGGACGAGCGGGCAAAATCGATGCAGCCCGGCCCTGGCTCCTGGGTCGTGCCGTGCGGTGACGCGGGAAGGCTGCTGTTGGTGAAGTTCGGGTTGACGCCTTCCTCCAGCGCGGCCACGCCTGCACCCGAGCCGTTCGGCCGGGTGAAGTCGCAGTCGGTCTGGGTGCCGGTGGGGTTGGCCACCCCGAACGCGACCTTGGCCGGCGCGATCTCGACGTTCAGCGGATTGACGGGATCGTTGTAGGTCGTACCGGTGATCGGCGTGACCGCGTCGTAGGAGCCGAGGGTGCCGTCACCGAGCAGGGCCGCGTAAGCGTTCATGGCGTCCTGCGTGGTGTTCGAGCCGACGCCCAGGTAGCTGACCCCGGGATCCGCCAGCGCCGATCCCGCGGTCGCGAGCCCGGCGCCGGCGAAGCCGAGTACGGTCACTCCGACCGCCGCCAGGCCCACAAGCCTTCTCCGGCCGGATCGGCCGGATTTGGGGGGTTTGGGATTCATGGACAGTGTGTTCCTTCCGTTGCCCTGGGCGTGCCGCCGTGGCACACCTGATGCCCGCGCCGACGTGCGCGCGGGCGTCCTTGGCCGACCTCCCACACCGGCCAAGGAAGCTTGCGTGGATATGTGCCTCATGGCCGCGGCCTGTGCAGCCAGCGCGGGACCCGCGCGGAGCGCAGCACCGTCCCGCAGGCGGCACACACAGCACCGACGATCGCGACCGCAAGCAGCGTCCAGCGGACAGCGCCGACCGGCTGCCGCGGTGTCGTGATGGCCGCCAGCTCCGCCGTCGGCTGATTGATCCCGTACGCCGGCGAGGACGAGCTGACCGGCGCCGGAGTGGCCTGGCCGGCCGCTAGCGTGCCGCCGGACGAGGGCGTGGTCGATCCGGTCTCAGCCTGCCGCGGCGCGCCGGTCGTTGCCGTACCGGACGGCCCCGCCGACGCGGACTTGGCCGCCGCGTCAGTCAGTAGCTCAGCGGCGACGCTCTTCGCCTGGCTCGCCAGAGTGGCGGGCAGCGGCAGGTAGCCGGGCGGCAGGTCGCCGGGCGCGACGCCCGGCGTCTGGCCAGGTCCCGCGGCATAGTTGATCAGGGCGGCGTAGTCCTGCAAAGCGGCCGCGCTCTGATTCGTCGGCACCGCCGCGTAGGTGACCTCGACTAGCGGGTAACCGCCAGTGCCGGGGCTGGCGGGGTTGACCTGCAGCAGGCCGGCGCTGTCCTTCGTCGCCGAGTCGAGCGCGGTCGTGAGACTAGCCGTGCTCGGGCCCACGCAAGCGCTGCCGTCGTCGTTGCACAGCTGCCCGTCGATGAGGCCATAGGCGGCGAGGTCCGGAGTGTCGGCGACGGTCCACATGAAGACGGACCCCGGCCCTTCCTGCCCGACCTTGCTCCACCAGCCCGGTGTGCCATCCGGCGCTGTCGAGTTCGGATCCCAGACGTACGCGGAAGAGTTGGCCGCGGTGAGCACCGACTGTGCGGCGCTCTCGTAGTTATTGGCGTAGGGCAGCAGGTCTAGCGAGCACTTTTTCTCTTCCTTCGGCGCCGACCCGGCGGATAGGCCCAGGTCGAGGCACCCGGAGTAGGCGCGTGGGAACGAGTCGGCCGCCGGGGTCTTGCCGAGCTGAAGCGCCTCGTAATCCGGATCGATCGCCACCTTGTCAGCAGCGTCGGTGGTGCTGTCAAGCCAGGTGTCGGTGGCCTTGTCGGACTGGATCCACTGCCATACCGACTGGTTGAGTGCCGAGTGGTCCTCGGTGAGCAGCGGCGCCAGCGGCGTGCTGAACAGCGTGTAGGGCGTGATCTCGGGGTTGAGCGCCGTGAACTGCGGGTCGGCGGATAGGTTCAACGGATTGCCGCTCGACCACGACGGTCCGGGATTGCCGGCCACAGCGGGGTAGTAGTCGGGCAAGTCGGTCAGGTAGACCTGGGTCAGCGACTGGGCCAGCAGCTCCGGAGTCAGTTTGACAGGCGTGATGACTTGACCGTCGGCCTGGTTGATGTTGAAGCCGAAGGCCAGCGCCGACACGGCGACGGGTGCGTACACCATCGGCGGCAGGTTCAGCGTGCCGCCAGTACTGCCGCTGCCGGCATCTCGAGCCGCCTCGCTGCCGATCGGGATCGTGGTGAACGCGAGTCCGATGCCGCTGCCCGTCGCGGACAGCTCCTGGGTGCTGGTGGCTTCCGGGACAGCCGAGTAGCCGTAGACCTTGCTGCAGTTAGCTTGTGTGTTTAGCGCGAGCTGCCAGGACTGCACTGCCCGGGCGACGATCTGGGTACCGACAGTCTCGCGCTCCTGAGTGCCGATGGGACAGAACACCTGCACCGGGGCGAAGCCGAGGTGGATTTGGATGCGCTGCGCCCAGTTCGAGGCGCTGAGCGGCGAGGAGTCGAGGAATGCGCCTGGTCCCGAATCCCCCGCGACCTTGTACCCATTGGTCTCATACTGGCCGCGCGGCACGATGACCAGCCAGCAGCCGCGCGGCTGGCCGTTGGACTCCACTGCACCGCAGCCAAGACCGGGTGCCCCGGTGCTGGTGAGCGTTTCGAACTGGACCTGACCGGTGCCGCCCGAGCTGGTGACGGCCCGCTGGATCTCGTCGGAGGTGAACTGGTTGTAGTAGTCGGATTCCGCGGTTGCCCCGTAGGCCGGGTCGCTCGGGTCGGTGATCGGGACGAACGGGATGGTGAACTGGCCAGTCTGCGCGTTTGGCGCGACATGCGGCGGGCTCGCGCTACCCGGCTCCTCGGTGTCGCACCCGTACGCGGGGGGCAGGCCGTTCAGGGCGGCAGGCGGGCTGGTCGTGCTGGGCACCGCTCCGGCGACGCACTCGTAGCCAGTCCGGTCGCCGAGGAGCGACTGTGCAGAATCGCTGGCCAGCGATTCTGCGCTACCGAACTCGCAGTCCTCCGGATCCGGCCCGGTGTCGGCGTCGCCATAGCACTCCATCAGCTGCAGGAAGTTAGCCTGTCCGCCGCCGATCGTCGGTTCGCCGCCGGTCCAGTTAACGGTGATGCCCTGCTGAGTGATGTCCTGCGTCTGACTGACAGTGACAACCAGGTTCTTGAAGTCGGAGTACATGAAGGACAGCGGGCCAGAGCCAGCAGCCCGGGCGGAGTTCGAGGCGAGGTCCGTCGCGTCATTTGTGAGCGGCTGGTTGGTTGAGTCCAGCAATCCCTGGGTCCAGGGCACGGAGACGGCCGAGTCGGTCGAGCCAGATCCGGTGATCTGGTCGTAGCTGTTGGTAGCCGCCTGCGCATGGCCGGGGGGACCGATGATGACAAGGGTGCCCAGGGCCGCAACGGCAGCCGCTGCCCCGGTTAGCCGCACGCGCCTCATGAGACCGGCAGGCCGCGCCGACCGGCTAGCACGCGCCATCACTGGAGAGCTCCCGGCCGGCGGGGCGGGCTGAATCGCCGTTGCCTTCGGCGCCTAGCCGTCTGCACGATCAGTGGCGGGACCAGTGCCAGGCACAACAGCAGGGCCGCGGCAAGCGCCATCAGCGTGACCTGGAGCCCGTTGCCGAGGCTGACGGCTGCCGCCGTGGCGACACCATTGACCGTCTGCGGTCCGCCGTCCGCGGCGCTGCCGCCCGTGCTGCTGCCGCAGGTCCCGCTGTCCGGATCGCAGCCCTGCGACGCCGCGTTACTTCCTGCAGCTGCGCTCGTGCTCGCGCTGGCGGTGCTCGAGCTGTGGCTGCTGCCACTGGTGGCAGTAGAGCCGCTGCTGGCCTGGCTGCCCTCCGCGCTCGCCTTGACCGGCGTGCTCGTCTTGGCACCGCCAGTCCCGGCGGTGCACTGCGTCGAACCTTCCTTGTCGCAGGCAGGCGGATTCGGATCCTCGTCGGCCAGCGTATTGGTGCCGTTGGTCGAGAACGTGGGGTTGTTGCACCCCTGGATCTGCGCGGACGTCGCCGTGGGTACCTGGTTGCCGGGTACCTTCTGCAGCTGCTGGTAGCCGGCCTCGACCAGGTTGATCGGCAGCGCCGAGTATCCGAGAGCGTCCACCTGCTGCTGACCCTGGCACAGCAAGTACGAGCCGAAGGCGCCGAGGGTGTTGCCCTTCGCTGTCGTCATTCCCAGCGTCGTATCGGTCGGCAGGATCATGTACGAGTACGACGAGAGCTCGTAGGTGCGCGGGTCGGTGTCGGTGTAGACCTGCGACAGGTCCTGGGTCAGGTAGACGGGGGAGCTCTTGTCCATGTTGATCTGGGCTTTGAGCAGCGACACCGCGACGTTCTGGGCGGTCGGCTCGGTGTAGTAGCCGGCCGCGTTGAGCACCAGAGCTACTGGGAAGCCGGTCTCCAGCGCGTAGGAGTACTCGACATAACCAATCGCGCCATCCGCCTGCTGCTGGCTGACGTAGCCGGATACGCCAAGGTCCCCGGACTGGCCGACCATCGCCGAGCCGGGCAGCACCGGGTAGGCCGAGGTCTGGGTGCATGGGCTGCGGCCCACCTTCGCGCAGTACGCGGTCCAGTCCGAGGGCTCGGTAGCGAGCATCCACTCGGTGAACTCGGCCGTCGCGCCTGACCCATCGGACCGCACCACCGGCACGATCTTCAGATTCGGCATCGTCAGGCCAGGGTTGTCCTTCTGGATAATCGAGTTGTCCCAGTTGGTAATCACGCCGGTGAAGATGCCGGCGATCGCCGCCCCGGACAGCCGCAGGTTGGTGACCTTGGTATTGCCGATCTTGAGGTTGTACATGAACGTAGTGCCGCCTGCCGTATCCGGCATGTAGGCGTAGCCGCGTTGCGGCGGCGGGTCAGTGTTGTTGCCGTCCACCACGCCGTAAGGGATCTCCGACGCACCCCAGTCGACGGTGCCCTGGCCGAATTCCTGTCGGCCTGAGGTGGATCCGACGGCGGCATAGCTGACGTCCATGCCGTACTGGGCGACGTTGGTGACCCAGGCGTCGATCGCGTTAGCTGACCACGTGGAGCCGGCGCCCGTAATCGGCACGTAGGTCGTCGCGAAGGCGGGGGGCGATGCTGGGATCAGGGCCGTGCATAGCGCCGTCGCCGCCATGACCCCGACTGCCGCCAGCAGCCGCACGTGCTTCCTACTCGCCCTGCTCACTTCCCCGTTCCTTCCGTGCTCAGTGCCTTCATTCGTTCGCGCGTCTGCGTCCCGTCCATCAGGACCTCCTGCCCGGCAGCCAGCTACCGGGCAGCAGCCAGCGGCTCGGGGAACCGGCGGGTGTCAGGAATTCCGCGGCGGCCTGGGCCCCTGGCTCGATCGCAGCCCGCTGGGCGATCCGGTCCAGGTCGCGACGTGATTCGGCCAGCCGCCGGCGCCGCTGACGCGCGGTCAGCTGACCAGGGCCCCGGCCGCCGACCGCGCGCATGATGACGAAGAGCACGAGCACGAGCACGAGCAACAGGGCCGCGGCCCCGAAGCCGCGGGCAATGTAGTTCGGCTCGGGATTCTGAACGAGGGTGTAGGCAAGCAGCGGCAGCGACATCATCGGGCCTTGCACCGGGTCGAAGTTCAGGTAGTTGGTGGCACCGGCGGTCAGCAGCGGCGGGGCGGTTTCGCCGATCGCCCGTGCCGCGCCGAGGATCACCGCCGTCGCCAGCCCAGACCGCGCGCTTGGTAGCGTGACGTACCAGACCGTCCGCCATTGTCCCGAGCCCAGCGCGTACGACGCTTCTCTCAAACCGCCGGGGACGAGCCGCAGGACCACGTCGGCCGCGCGGCAGATGATGGGCAGCGCAGTAACCGCGAGGGCACACCCCGCCGCCAGGCCGGATAGTTGCAGCCCGAAGATGAGGATCAGCGTGGCGTAGATGAACAGGCCAGCCAGGATGTCCGGCAGCGCCGTCATCGCTTGCACGACGTTACGCACGAACCGCGAGAACCTGCCCGGCACCTCGTGCAGGAAGACCGCGGCCAGCAAGCCGAGCGGAACGGCGATGCCAAGGGCGATGCCGATCTCGATCAGGGTGCCGACGAGCGCATGCAATACGCCGCCCTTCGTCAGCGGGTCCAGCGGGCCGGTCGTGTGCAGGTCCTGCGTGTAGAAGTTGACGTGGATCAGCGCCTTGGCACCGCGCACGAAGGTGTACACGATGATGAAGACCAGCGCGGCGAGGACGACGAAGGCGAGCGAGTGCACGACGACCGCCGACACCCGATCGCGCATCGTCGGCCGGTTCTCATCCAGGGAGACCAGCACCGCATAGGTCAGCACGAACAGCGCCCAGCTCACGATGACGTACCCGACGATTCCGCTGAACGGGCCGATCTCGGTCCACAGCACGCCCGTCGTGGCCAGGGCGGCGGCGGCGGACCCGCCCACGGCGAGCACGTCAGGTAGGCGGGCACCGCTGAGCCGGCGCGGTACCGGCGGCGTGCCCACCGCTTCCGGCCGGGCCGACCGAGCGCTGGTCGTCCGCACTCCGCGCGCAGCCTCTGCACCGGACTCGGTGCCGCCGGGCTGGGCGGCAGACGGAAATGGGAGCACAGACATAGCGATCAGATCTCGCTCAGCGCGCCGGAGCGCGACCGGGTCACGATCTGAGCGGCGACGAAATTGACGAGCAGGGTCAGCGCAAAGAGCGCCAGCCCGGCGGCCATGAGTGCGCTCACCGCGAACGGGGTCGCCTCCGAGTACCGCAGCGCGATCGTGCTCGATACCGAACTCGTGCCGTTCTGCAGGATATGGGTCTGGATCTTGAAGATCGGCGAGATGATCATGACGACCGCGATGGTCTCACCGAGCGCGCGGCCGAGCCCGAGCATCGTCCCGCCGATCATCGCGCCCCGGCCGAACGGCAGCACAACGGAGCGGATCATCCCCCACCGGGTGGCACCGAGCGCGAGAGCGCCCTCGCGCTCGCCAGCCGGAGCCTGGCTGAACGCCTCGCGCATGATCGAGGAGGCAATCGGCGTAATCATCAGGCCGACTACCAGGCCGGCGATGAAGGTCGACGACGTATAGGACGTCGCGGTCGGCTGCACGGCGTGCCGCGGGACGCCGTCAACTCTGAAGATCGGGATCCACCCGAACCAGTCGTTGATCCAGCGCGAGATCGAGACGACCCGCCACTGCAGGAGGAACGCGCCCCACAAGCCGTAGACGACGCTGGGAACGGCGGCCATCAGGTCGACCAGCGTGATCAGAAGGCGCTGGAACTGCCGCGGCGCGTACTCGGAGATGTACAGCGACGTGCCGACCGCAAGCGGCACCGCCACCGCGACGGCGACCAGTGCAATGAGCACGGTGCCAACGATGATCGCGGCGATGCCGAAACCGCCGCCATCCGGGTTCCAGTCCTGAGTCGTGATGAACGACCAGCCGGCCTTCCGCAGCGCATCCCAGGCGCGGTACGCCAGAAACGTGCCAACGAGCCCCATCAGCACCAACACGACAGTGCCGCCTGCCCTCGCGATCGCGCGGAACACGCGATCGGAAGAGTTCAGCCGCGCGGTCAGATCGCGGCGACCGGATGCGGCGGGACCCGCCGAGCCGGACAGCCTGCCGAGCAACACAAAACACCCGCCCTCTTCATCGCACGGCGGTCAGGCCGCTTCCCGCTCCAGGCTGGATGAAAGGTACCTAGGCACCTGGCTACAAGGAGGACTCAATCACGGCACGAACCGTCGCGGACTACACGCGAGGAAAGCGCGGATGAACACTGGATTGCGCAGGCTCCCCGGACCGCATGGCCGGCGGGCGCCTGTCGCTCCGGTACGTATGAGCTGGCACGACAGCGCCACAGCAAAGCTGCTGAGGAAGAGCACACGCTGAACACGGACGCCTGCTGTCGTTCTCGTAAATCTCATCCGCAGTACGCGTCGAATTGGCAGCCGGGTTGTAGCGTTCCCGGCTATGTCGTTGATGAGGGCGCTTACGGTCGGGGTGGCCGGCGCCACTGTCGGCGGGATGCTGCTCCTCGCGGCGCCTGCCGGGGCCGTCGTCGGCACCGACCCGACGCTGGGAACGGTGATTCTTAGCCCGACGTCCGGGACCAGCGCGACGACCAC
>DATHPF010000120.1:0-2424 GCA_035484155.1 Streptosporangiaceae bacterium | reverse complement strand
GCTCAAGGCCGACCTGGCCAGAGCCGAGGAGGAACTCGCGGCGGCAGGACAGCAGCGCCAGGTCCTGCTCGACCGGATCCCGAACCTGCCCGACCCCACGGCGGCCGACGGGATGACCGAGGAGGACGCGCAGCTCGTCCGGGCCTGGGGAGCGCCTCCGCAGTTCAGCGCGCAGCCGCGCGATCACCTGGAGATCTCCTCGCCCGCAGGATGGATCGACATGGCGCGAGGGGCGCGCACGGCCGGGTCGCGGTTCGCCTACCGGATCGGTGACGTGGCCCTGACTGAGATGGCGCTCTACCGGTTCGTTCTCGACCGGATCACCAGCAAGGGCTTCCTCCCGGTCCTGCCTCCGGTGCTGGTGTCCGAGCGCGCGATGTACGGCACCGGCTACCTGCCGACCGACGAGCACAACATCTACGTCCTGGACCAGGACGGCCTGTACCTGGCCGGCACATCCGAGGTCGCGCTGGCGGCGATCCACATGGATGAGCGGCTGGAAGAAGACCAGCTCCCGGCACGCTACACCGCATTCTCGACGAATTTCCGCCGGGAGGCAGGAGCGGCAGGAAAAGACACCCGCGGCATGTTCCGGGTCCACCAGTTCGACAAGGTGGAGATGTTTGTCTTCTGCGTTCCTGAACAGTCTGCGGAACTCCATGACTACTTGCTGTCGAATGAAGAGCAACTGGTCCAGGAGCTGGGGCTGCCGTACCGGGTGATGAACATCGCCGTGGGGGACCTGGGCGCCTCAGCGGCCAAGAAATACGACATCGAGGCGTGGTTCCCGGCACAGGGCCGCTACCGCGAGATCAGCTCGTGCTCGAATACCACTGACTACCAGGCGCGGCGGCTGAACATCCGGTTCCGCCGCGGCGATCAGCTGCAGTTCGTCCACACCCTGAACGGGACGGGGGTGACGGCACGCGCCCTGCTGGCGGTCATGGAAAACTTCCAGGACGAAGGCGGCGTGGTCGCTGTCCCGGACGTGCTCCAGCAATTCGGCGCGCCGAAGACTATCGGCCAGCCGGAGTGACCGTCCGCAATGCGCAGGGCTGATCAGATGGTTTCCGTATTCAAGCACTGAATCTTCCGCCAGGCGGGCGAGCCCTGCTGGCGGGCACATGAGGTGCGGCGCGGCTCGGTGACGATCAGCGCGCCCAGCCCGCGCCGGGGAAATGATGCCGCCGCCCTCCAGCAACAGGAGCGTCACCGGCTCCGTGCGGCTTCGCGGGGCGAGGGGACGCCGTCGGTCCGGACGTGCTCGAAGATAAGGCTGGTCTCGGTGTGGGCGACGGCAGGGTCCGAACTGAGGTTTATGACGAACCTGCGCAGAGCGTCAGAGCTGCCAGCGACGACATGGAGCAGGAAATCATTCGGGCCGGCAAGGAAATAGACGTTCAGCACCTCTGGTCCCTGAGCCGCCTTCTTGGCGAAACCCTGGATCTTGCTGCGGGAGTGGACCTGGAGGCGTACCGCGATCATCGCCTGGATCGCCAGCCCGAGCGCGGCCGGATCGGCGTTCCGCGTGAGGTCAAGGACCACGAGTACCGGGTGGCCATCACGCCTTCGGGCGTACGCGAGCTGACGCTCCGCGGTCACCAGGTCTACGTGGAGCAGCACGCGGGCGAGGGCTCGCTGATTTCCGATGCCGACCTCAAGCAGGCCGGAGCGGAGATACTGGAGCGCGCGTCCGATGTGTGGGCAACGGCCGATCTCCTGCTCAAGGTCAAGGAGCCCCTCGAAACCGAGTACCCGCTGCTGCGAGAAGGCCAGGTGCTCTTCACCTACCTGCACCTAGCAGCGAGCAAGCCATGCACCGACGCTCTGCTGGCATCGCGTACCACGGCCGTGGCCTACGAGACGGTGGGCTCACCAGACGGGACCTTCCCGCTGCTGGCGCCGATGAGCGAGGTCGCGGGCCGGCTTGCCCCTCAGGTCGGGGCCTACCACATGATGCGGGCCCTGGGCGGCCGGGGGATCCTGCCCGGCGGCGTGCCGGGTACGAGGCCGGCGTAGGTCGTCATCATCGGGGCTGGCGTGGCCGGGATGAACGCTGCCCCGGTCGCTCAGGGTATGGGCGCGGAGGTCACCCTCCTCGATCTGAGCCTGGAGCGGCTGAGGGACGCCTCGAAGGACGGGTCAAGACGATGGCGTCCAGCTCCTATGAGCTCGAGCGGCAGGCCTGCAATGCCGACCTGCTGATCGGGGCCGTGCTGGTTCCCGGAGCACGAGCACCCAAGCTGGTCACGAACGAGCTCGTGTCGCAGATGCGCACCGGCAGCGTGCTGGTCGACATCAGCATCGACCAGGGCGGGTGCTTTGAGGACTCGCGTCCGACCTCACACTCAGATCCGACCTTCAATGTCCACAGGTCAGTCTTCTACTGCGTAGCGAACATGCCCGGAGCAGTCCCTGAGACCT
>DATHPF010000119.1:0-9133 GCA_035484155.1 Streptosporangiaceae bacterium | reverse complement strand
GAAGTGGCCGACCTGCCGCTGATCGGAGGAGACGAGCCCGCGGAGAACGGGCGCGAGAGCCGCGGCACGGGCCAGACGGTCGGCCTGCGGCTGCAGCGGTTCATAGCCGGGGAGAACCGGGCCGAACGGCTCGTCGCGTCCCCTCGCGTCGAGGTACCGCCGAGCCCCCGCAATGATCTCCAGCGATCGCGCCTCGCACTCATCGCTTGTCGAACCCCACGCGGTGATGCCGTGACCACCGAGCATGACCCCGATGGCGGCGGGGTAGTCGCGCTGGATCTCGGCGATGTCCAGGCCAAGCTGGAAGCCGGGCCGTCGCCATGGCACCCAGACGACGTGGTCTGCGAAGCACTCGCGCGTCAGCCGCTCGCCGTCTGCCGACGCGGCAATCGCGATGGCGGAGTCGGGATGCAGATGGTCCACGTGCGCCGCCGTCACCAGTCCGTGCATGGCTGTGTCGATGGACGGGGCGCTGCCGCCCTTGCCGTGCAGGCAGTAGTCGAACGCGGAGACCATCTCGTCCTCGCGCGCGGCGCCGGGATACACATCGGCGAGCATGCGGAGGCGGTCCAGCCGAAGCACCGCGAGGCCGTCGGCGGTGAGCGTGCCGAGGTCGCCGCCCGATCCCTTCACCCACAGCAGCGGGGCGGGCTTCCCCGTCACCGGGTCGAGGCCGGCTGCCTTGGCGGAGGTATTGCCGCCGGCGTAGTTGGTATTGCGCGTGTCAGAGCCGAGCCTGTTACTGCGGGCCAGCAGGGCAGCGACCTGAGGATCCTGCTCCGTCGTTGCCATGCCGGGTCTCCTTGGTGAGGACGGTGTGGCCGGGTCAGCTTCCCCAGCTGGCGGGCGTGCCGCCGACGCGGTCCGCAATGATCTTCTCGGGATAACCGGACCGCAGGTAGGCGCTGACGGGGTCGGGATCGATGCCCATCTCCCCGCGCAACTCGGCCAGCACCGGCCGGACGTCGGTATTAAATGCGTCCATCAGGACAGCATGAGCAGCAAGGACGTCGCCCGTCTGCTGTGCTGCCTTGAGCGAGACAGCGTCTACCAGCAGGGCCTTGGCCGTGGCCTCCTGCACGTTCATCACTGACCGGATCTGCGCCGGGATCTTCGGCTCGATGTTGTGGCACTGGTCGAGCATGAACGCGATCCCAGCATCCGGATGCAGCGCGTCCGCCGCCACAACCTCGCGCAGGATGCGGAACAGCTGGAACGGGTCGGCCGCCCCGACCATCAGGTCATCGTCGGCGTAGAACCGGCTGTTGAAGTCGAAGCCGCCGAGCCGCCCGGCGCGCAGCAGGATGGCCACGATGAACTCGATGTTCACACCCGGCGCGTGGTGCCCGGTGTCGACGACCACGGCGGCTTGCGGGCCGAGCGCGAGGCAGTGCAGCAACGAGGTGCCCCAGTCCGGGACATCGGTGGTGTAGAACGACGGCTCGAACAGCTTGTACTCGAGCAGCATGCGCTGATGCGATCCGAGTCGCTGGTACACGGCCTGCAAAGCCTCCGCGAGCCGGTCCTGGCGGGCCGCGATATCGTCCTGACCGGGATAGTTGGTCCCATCGGCGAACCAGAGCTTCAAGTCGGCCGATCCGGTGGCGTCCATGATGTCGACGCACGCCAGCAGGTGGTCCAGAGCCTTGCGGCGGACGCTCGGGTCGGGGTTGGCGACGCTGCCGAGCCGGTAGTCGTCGTCCTGAAAGACGTTCGCGTTGACCGTGCCGATCGTGACGCCCGCGCTCTTGGCGTGCGAGGCTAGCGCCCCGTAGTCGTCGACCCTGTCCCAGGGGATGTGGACGGCGACGCTGGGCGCGACGCCGGTGAAGGCGTGCACCTGCGCGGCGTCGTCGATCTTTTCCTGCGGCGTGCGCGGTACCCCGGGCTGGGCGAAGACCTTGAATCTCGTCCCGGTGTTGCCGAAGGCCCAGGAGGGAGTCTCGATCCGCTGCGCGCGGAGCGCGTTCATCGTGGATGTCGTAAGAGGCACTCAGACCATCTCCCAGCGGCCTAGCCAGTACTCGGCGGCGGGGTCAGTCGGCCCCGTTCCCTGAATTTAATTCAGCCTGTGCTTGGGCGGGGGAGTCAGCAACTCCAGCTCAGCCCACAGCTCATCGGGAATGTGGTGTGACAGCAGCCGTGCTGTCTGGTCGATGCGGGCGGGCGCCGAGACGCCCACCACGGTCGCGGCGACCCGTGGATCGCGGACGGAGAACTGCAGCGCAGCAGCGGCCAGCGGCACGTCGTGCGCGGCGCAGGCAGCCTGCATCGCCCGGACCGCGTCGTGGATGCTCGGGCCGGCCGGCTCGTAGGCGTAGCGAGGCTGGGCGTCGGGGCCTTGTGCCAGGATGCCGCCGCCGTACGGCGCTGCGTTGACGAAGGCGACGCCGCGTCGTCGCGCATCCTCCATCAGCGGCTCGGCGCTGCGATCGACGAGCGTGAACTTGTTGTGGCAGAGGACGACATCGAGCAGGCCGGTCGCGATGAAGTCGGCCAGCAGCTGGACGTCGCCGCCCGCCACACCGAGATGGTCGAGCACGCCCTCGCCGCGCAGTTGCACCAGCGCAGCGATCGCGCCGCCGGGCGCCATCGCCTCGGCGAAGGTGAGGTGGAACTCCGGATCGTGCAGGTACATCAGCTGGACTCGATCCAGCCCGAGCCGCTCCAGGCTTTCCTCGACCGAGCGCCTTACCCGGTCGCCGGAAAAATCGCCACTGACGGGGTCTGCGTCGGCCTTAGTCGCCAGCACAAACCCTGGGGCCAGTCCGCCGGCCTGCGACAGGACGCGGCCGATGTAGCGCTCGGCGGCCCCGGCGCCGTAGTTATTGGACGTGTCGATGAAGTTGAACGGGCCCCGGATAGCCGCGCTGATGGTCGCCATCGCGCGCTGTTCGCTGACGTCGTAGCCGTAATGCTCCGGCATGCCCGCCAGCGGGCTGGTGCCAATGCAGACCGGCGACACCTCCAGGCCGGTCCGGCCGAGCGAGCTGCGGTCCAGAGGCCCGACGACCGCAGTCACGACCGGATGACCAGCCGATCGATGTCGCTTGCTGCCGAAGCGAGGCACTGCTCAACTGATCCTGCACCCTGGTAGGCCTCGCGCAACGCTCGAGTCCACCGGCGGGCGACTTCGATGTAGTTCAGCGCTGGAGTGACCAGCACGTCGGCCGCGTCGGCGGCAGCACCGGCCTCGCCGACGAGTTGCATGGCGACGTCGGGGAACTCATGCCACTCACTCGCGCGCGCGGCGAACTCGCGGTCTGCCCAAGTGCTGCGGCGTGTTGGGTTCATGTTGCCCGCCAGCGCCGCTGCGGTCAGGAACGGTGAGCTAGTGGCCCACTCCATGAATTCCCAGGCTGCATCCGGGACGGCCGACCTGGCGTTCATGACAAGCGACCACATCCACATGTTCGGGCGCCTGATGCCGCCGGGGCTGGTCGGCGGCAGGGCGTAGCGGACCTTCCCGGCAACGCTCGACAGCTGAGGATTCTCGAAGTACGCCACGTAGTGATCAGAGTCGACCAGGAGTCCGTACTCGCCACGCGCGAAGTCCATGGCCAGCTCGTACCAGCCCTGCTGGGTCCAGTCGGGCGGGCCGGCCACGCGGATCGCATCGGACAGCGTCTGGGCCACTTCGACCCCGACCTCGGACGCTATAGCGCATGACCCGTCCGTTTCGAAATCGCGTCCGCCGTAGGACCACAGTTGCGTGGCGAAGCCGGTATACACGGTGTGCCAGGCCGCCGCGCCGCGCTGGCCGAAGCCTCGGGCGCCCGGCACGCGCGTCGTGATCGTCTTCGCTACTTCGAAGTAGTCGGGCCAGGTCCGCGGCACTTCCGCCCCGGCCTGGGCGAGGATCTCTGGCATGTAGGCGAGGTTGTAGGACTCCCAGTTCACCGGGATGGCCAGCAGCGGGCCAGTGCCGAGCTGGTCGCCAAAATGGCCGGTCCATCGGCTGCCGCGGATCAGCCGCTCGAAGAAGTCGCCGAGGTCGAAGGTTCCAGACGTCCGCTCGACGAACTCATCAAGCGGTCGCACGAACCCCAGGGCGAGCTGCTCCCACTCCAGGACCGGCCCTGACATGTAGACGTCCGCCGGGCTTTCGCCGCCGAGGTAGTCAGCCAGCTTGTTGGCGTAGTAGAAGTCGTTGTCCAGCAGCTGCACCGTCAGCTTGTGCCCGGATGCCTGTTCGAACTCCGCTGCATGCGCCTGGACGCGGCCGCAGAACACGTCGTTGTCCGCGCCCAGGAACCGTACCTCAGGCATCAGGTGCGCCCGCTACATCGGGCACTCGGCCGGTCTCCTCCTCAGGCCCGCTCAGGCCGGCGGCGCGACGCCGCTTCAGCTCGTCCAGGAACGGCGAATCCTTGACGGTGCGCACGATGATGAAGGCGACGACGAAGCACAGCGCGATGATGCCGAGAGCCACTCCGGTCACGACCCCCGTCTCCGTCGTCATCCCGTAGATGCACAGGACCAGCATGATCAGGCCGCCGAGTAGCGGCAGGATGCCGCCCAGGACCAGTGCGCGTCCGCCTTTGCGGAGCTGGCTGCGGAAGAACCACACACTGCTGACCGCGACCAGGAAGTAGATGAACAGGTACAGCTCGCCGCCCGAGCTGATGATGTCCGTGATCACCTTGAAGAAGGACGAACTTGCCAGGTAGGGGATCAGGAAGATCGGCGGGATCAGCCCGAGGACGGTCAGCGCCGCCCACGGCGTGCCGTGCGTTTTGCTGATCTTGCTGAGGAAGCGCGGCAGCAGGTGGTCACGAGCGAATGAGTAGAGGATGCGGCTCGACTCGGTCATCTGGAGCTGGGTCGTGCCGATGACCGCGATGAGCACGGCCAGTGGCAGAATCCGTCCGGCCACGCCGGGGGCGAGCAGGCTGCCGGCGTAGGCGAGCACATCGCCACCATGAGCAAGGAGGGTCTTCTGGCTCGAGATGCCCTGGAAGACCATGATGAGGAAGGTGAACCAAACGAGCAGGAACGAGACAGAGCCGATCATGGCGCGGCCGGGGTTCTGCCGCGGGTTCTTCGACTCCTCGCCCACAACCGACACCGCCTCCCAGCCCGCGTACAGGACCGCGCAGGTGACGCCGGCGTTGGCCAGGCCGTGAATGCCGCCGATGTTGCTGGCGAAAGAGAAGTCATGAATCGACGGAAGGGTGGCCCCGCCCGCACCGCTAGCTTCGTGGATGAGGGCCAGGATGATGAAGGAGATCACCGAGGCGTACTCGATCACGATCAACGCAGTCTGCACCCACACCGATGGCCGCAGGCCGCGGATGGATAGCCAGAGCAGCACGGCCATGATGGCAGCCGCGATGAGCCAGGTGACCGCCTTCGGGAAGGTCGAGCTCGGGGATACGACGAACAGCAGATACGCGCCAGCTAGGGTGATGTTCCCGATGTTGAAGAGCGTGGCTCCGAGCGCTTGCAGCAGCCCGGTCCCGATTCCTGCCACGGGCGAGGTCGCTTCGCCGACCCACACGTAGGGCGCCCCGGCGCTGGGCCGCCAGCGGTTCATCGCCGCATACCCCAGGGTCACACAGAGCATCAGCGCACCGACGATCACGACGACTAATGGCGACGCAAGGCCGGTCAGCGTCAGCAGCAGCGCGAGTGTGAAAGCGACGGCGCTAGACGGGGCAACGTTGGCGACCGCGACGATGATGTCGCCGCCGAGCCCGATGGCATTGGCCCGGAGCCCCTGCTCGTGGCCGCCCTGGTCAGTTGTCACGCTTCCTCCTGTTGGATGTTGCAGCGCTATCGGTCAAAGCCGGCGGCCCAGGACGCTATCCCGTCCCAGAGTTCGGCAAATCCCGCCCACGTCGTGAATCCGGATGGTGCCCAGTGCGGTCCGATGTCCGAGGCGAACGCCGCGGATCGGCCGCTGCCGTAAGTGCCCACCGCCAGCAGCGGGTCTGTCCCGCAGCTGGCGACGACCTCGCCGGGCGGCCGGGGCGTCAGCCGGTTGTAGCCGAGCAGCGCGGGCCACGGGCCGGCGATCCCGGCCACGGTGGGGTGGCCGGGCATGTGCACAGTCGGAACGACCCCGGCAGGCCTTTCGACCCGGTCGTCGCCGGGCTCGATCGAGATCGGCAGCACGTCCTGCAGGCACGTCTTGCCGTAGCCGGCCTTACCGTCGATGCCGCCGAACGACATGTAGCCGCCGACCATGACCAGGCCTCCGCCGCCAGCTGTGTAGGCCGCGATCAGCTCCAGCAGGTCGGGTGCGACCTGCCCGGCGAAGAAGGTTTGCCGGCCGAGCAGGAAGGTGTTGCTGCCGACGTCGGACAGCACTATCACCGCGTGCTGGCGGAGAGCATCGACTGTGGACGGCATCCTCGTGTCGACCAGGTGGCTCGGGATGTGCTGCACCGTCCACTGGCGCGACTCCAGCGCCGAAACGAAGTCGGCGCAGCCTTCCTCGTAAGTAGAGGTGGTGAAGCTGTCGAAGCCTTTCTGGTGGATCGAGTGAGTGAACCAGGACTCACCAACGAGTAGCAGGCTGCGTTCGCCGGCTAGCGGATTCGAGCTCATCCAGGATGATTTCCTTCCGTCCCTGTCTGGCCGGGCCGTCGCTCCGAGCGGAAGTGGGGGAGGGCCCGGACTGGATAGTGGAAGATCGTCAGATGCGGCTGACTGGCGGCAAGGCGCCGGGCACTGCTCGTCGCGACCGTCACCGCATCCTCCGCCTCGCGGCAGAACCCGGTCAGCTCACGGGCGACGAAATCTCGCCCGTTAGACATGGTCAGTAACGCCACACGCGCCATTCGAGCACCTCGGCAGAGAGCCCAGCCAGCTAGCGAGAAATCGTTTCATGAAACGATTTCTATTACTGTAGGGACCGTGGCTGAAGGCAGTCAACCCTTCGCGCGGCGGGCGTCGGCCGGCGCCCGCCGGACGGCCTGCGGCAGGAACGGGAGGTGACAGTGCCAACGACTATTCGCGACGTGGCCGCGGTAGCCGGGGTGTCGCCCGCAACCGTGTCGCGGGTTTTAAACGGCAAGCAGGATGTCGCCGCCGACCTGCGGCAGCGTGTACTCGGCGCGGTAACCGACCTTGGCTACCGGCGCAATGGTCCGGCGCGTAGCCTTCGCACCCGAGCGGCAATGGTGCTTGGCCTCATCATCTCGGACATCAGCAACCCGTTCTTCACTTCAGTCGTGCGGGGCGCCGAAGATCAGGCGCAGCTTGCGGGCTACTCCCTTGTGCTCGCCAATGCCGACGAGGACGTCGACAAAGAAGCTCGCTACCTTGAGATCGCGGCTGCCGAGCAGATGGCGGGCGTGCTGCTCTCGCCAGCCTCCGTGAGGCGGACCAGCATCGATGTGCTGCTCGAACGAGGCATCCCGGTGGTGACCATCGACCGGCGGCTGGCCGGAGCGCCGGTCGATAGCGTCACGGTGAACAACTACCAGGCAGCGCGTTCTGCGGGACAGCATCTGATCGGCCAGGGCTGCCGGCGTGTCGGGTTCGTCGCCGGGCCGGCCCAGACGACTACCGGGGCCAGCCGGCTGGCTGGCTACCGGGCAGCGTTGCGCGGTGCCGGGCGCCCGCTTGATCCGTCGCTCACTGCCTATGCTGACTTCCGGACCGAAGGCGGCTACGCAGCCACGCGGCAACTGCTCCGGCAGCGCCGGCCGCCCGACGGGATGCTGTTCGCCAACAACCTCATGACGGTGGGGGGCCTCCGCGCAATTGCCGAGGCTGGCCTCGCTATCCCTGCTGACATTGCGGTCGTGGGCTTTGACGACGCAATTTGGGCCACCGCGCTCAGGCCGCCGCTGACTGTGGTGGCCCAACCGACCTACGAGATCGGCCAGACGGCGGCGAAGCTCCTGCTTCGCCGTGTGGACGGCGAGAACTTCCCGCCGCGACGCGTCGTTCTTCAGGCCGAACTCATCGAGCGGGCAAGCTCGCAGCGCAAGTCAGGGGCTGCCTGATGCGCCGCCCGCCTACAGTGATCGGTCTTAGTCTCGGCCTCAGTCTGGGCCGCAGTCCGGGACACGGCGGGCGAGAAGAGTCGACATGGCTGATCTGATAGTGGTCGGGTCGTACAACGCGAGCATGAGCGTGTACAGCGCCAAGCTGCCGGCCCCCGGCGAGACAGTCGTCGGTACTCGCTTCGACCGGGGGCCTGGCGGCAAAGGCGCGAACCAGGCTATTGGCGCACGGCGGCTTGGCACCGATGTGCTGTTCGTCACGAGGCTCGGTGCCGACATATTCGGCGACGAGGCGCGTTCCGTCCTACTGGCGGAAGGACTACCGGACCGGGGCATCACCACGGATGACCACAGCCCGACGGGCATCGCCCTCATCCTCGTCGACGACTCGGGCCAGAACGCCATCTCTGTCGCGCCAGGCGCAAACATTGAGCTCAGCGCGTCCGATGTGCTGGCCAGCTTCGGTCCTGACCTCAGCAGCTGCAGGTACCTGCTGATGCAGCTGGAGTGCACTGCCGAGCTCGCCGTCGGCGTCGCGTCGCTGGCGCGCGACTCGGGCACCGTCTCGATCCTGAACCCCGCACCGGCGCGGCCGCTGTCGCCTGATGCACTGGCGGCGTTCGACATCATCACGCCGAACGAGGGCGAGCTCCAGACGCTTGCGGTATCGCTGGGCCTCAGCGACGGTACGACGGAGGTGCTGGCTCAGCGACTGCTCGACTACGGAATCCGGGACGTGGTGGTCACGCTCGGGGAAGACGGGGCGCTGTGGGCATCGGCAGCGGGAGTCCGGTACTTCGACGCTTATCCGGCACAGGCGGTCGACACGACCGGAGCCGGCGATGCGTTCAACGCGGCCCTGGCTGCCGCCCTGGTCCGGGGCGAGCCCATGGAGTCGGCGATTGATTACGGCTGTCGAGCGGGCGCGTTCTGCGTGACGCGCAGCGGTGTGATCGACGGACTCGGCCGTCCCGCCGACCTCATGATGCTTGGGTAGCACAGACGCGTGGCCCGCCCTGGCCCTGCCCTGGCCCGGGCTGGCGGCAGTGGGGCTGTTACTCGCCGAGAATGCGGTCTGGCAGGGTTTGCCTGGCCAGAGTTATCAGTGCCCGGCCTGCCGGACTGCTCGGGCCGCCCGCCCGCCAGCCGAAGGCCAGCCGTCCGCGCAGTTCGGG
>DATHPF010000118.1:0-14377 GCA_035484155.1 Streptosporangiaceae bacterium | reverse complement strand
GCATCAGGTCGTTCGCTTCCCCTGGTCGGGGGTCTGGTCCCTGCCGATTCTGCGCAACGCCTATCCAGCCAGGCTGATGCTCTTTGCCTACCTGATCTTGGCGATCGCGACCGCGTTGTTCCTCGCCAGGCACGGCAAGCTGCTCTGGCTGCGGTGGCCGCTTGGGCTGCTGGTCATCGCGGCGGTCATCCAGGACGCTCCGCCCATCGCCGCCAACGCGCACAGCACGGTGCCTGCCTTCATCAGCAAGGGCACCTACCGCCATCATCTCAAGCCCGGCGAGATCGTCGTCGTCGTCTCCACCATCGGCAATGCCGGCATGCTCTGGCAAGCGGACACTGACTTCTACACGCGGCTCGCCGGCGGATACATCAACCAGGCGATCACCAACCGCAGCGACCTGCCCAAGCAGGTGCAGAGCCTAGCGAAGGCCACGCCGCAGACCATCTCCGAATTCCAGGCCTATGTTAAGCAGGACAAGATCGGCGCCATTCTGATCGACGGTGGCCACGAGCCGCAGTGGGTGGGCGTCTTCAAGAAGATGGGCCTGCGGGGTAGCTTGGTCGGCAACGTCGTGGTGTACCCGGTCAACGGCTGTCGCAGCTGTCACGCCCTGAGCCCCGCTCAGATCGGCCCGCCTCGGCCCGCCTAGATATAGCCGGGCAGCAGGACGACCACAAGGCAGCCTGCTAGCAGGAACGGGCCGAAGGGCAGGCTCCCGCCCCGGAGCCTGGCTCGCCGCGTGCCGACCAGCCACAGTCCCGCTGCGGCTGCGAGCATGAACGCCGCGAACACCGACGCGAGCAACGCGCCCCAGCCGAACCAGGCAGCCAATGCGCCGGTGCTCAGGCCAAGCTTTGCGTCGCCGAGGCCTGCGGATCCGGGTTGCGCGAGCGCGAGCAGGCCAAACAACGACCCGATCGCGAGGCCGCCGGCCCCTGCCCTGGCGAGGTCGTGCCAGTCTGCTGCGCTGGCCGCGGCGACCGTCAGCAGGGCCGCAAGGCCGGCCAGGCTCGCTGCGGTCAGCACATCGGGCAGCCGCCGGACCCGGACGTCGATCACGGCGAGCGGCACCCCGCACACCACCAGCCAGCAGCCAGCCACGGCGACAAGGGCGGGGTGCAAGCGCGCGGCTACGGCGAAGGCCGCCGCGGCCAGGAGTAAGGAGATCGGCCAGGCCCGCGCCGTCGTCGCCGGCCTAGGGTCCGCATGCCCGCTGCGGCCACCATCCCCGTTGCCGACGCCGGCCGACCAACTGGCGAGTGCCTCGATCGCGCAGGCGGCCGGCCAGCCCGCGGCGGCTGCTACTCCGGCCGCGCCGAAGGCCAGCTCCAGGCTCATCGCGGTCCTGACCGCGCGCCGCCGGTCATGGCGCCCTCATCGCACCTCTCGCTGCTGCCGCATGTGGCTGAAGTTACCGCGAATGGGTCAGCTACGAAGGCCGTCGTAAACCCCTGAGCGACCCGGCGCGTCGATGCGACACGATGCTGATCCGAGGAGGCCGCAGTGACCTGGGACGAGTTGCTCGCCTACTGCCTGACAAAATCTGGCGCCTGGCGCGACGAGCCGTGGGACGGCGATGTCGTGGCAAAGGTTGGCACGAAGGTCTTCGCATTCCTCGGTTCGGGCGACAGCGATACCGTCGGGCTGAAGTGCGGCGCCACCCGCGAGGTTGCCGACGAGTGGCTGGCCCGGCACCCAGCCGACGCCGCGATCATGCCTTACATCGGCCGATCCGGCTGGAACTCGCTCCGGATCGGCGGCGGCATCCCGGCTGACGAACTGCTGGAGGCCGTCGATGACTCCTACGACGCCGTGGTCAGCAAACTGCCGAAGAAGGACCGCCCGCCGAGCTGAAACTCGGTTGCGGCCGAGCTCTCGCGGGGGTCAGCATGACTGGGTGACCTGGATCGCACCGGAAGTAGACCGACCCGAACCGCCGAACGTCGCCAGCGAGCGGCCAGCCTTGCAGGGCTGGCTCGACTTTCACCGAGCGACCCTGCTGTGGAAGTGCAGCGGCCTGGACGGTGACCAGCTGACAGCCAGGCCCGTGCAGTCCTCGACGCTGTCGCTGCTCGGCCTCGTCCGGCACATGGCTGAGGTCGAGCGCTCCTGGTTCCGGATCCGGTTTGCTGGTCAGCCGGAGCTCGGCGCCCTGTACTGCGATGACGAGTTCCCCGACGGAGACTTCGACCGCACTGATGGCGGCCAGGCAGAGCGCGACTTCGCCGTGTTCGCCGGCGAGTGCGTCGCGGCCGACGAGGCGGTCAGGGACCGGCCGCTGGACGAGGTGTTCAAGGGCCCTCGGACCGGCGCACCCATGGACTTGCGCTGGATCTACCTGCACATGATCGAGGAGTACGCGCGCCACAACGGCCACGCCGACCTGCTGCGCGAGCTCACCGACGGCGTCACGGGGGACTAGCGCAAGCCGTCCAGCCTGGTCACGGTCTCGTCCAGCTCGGCCACAAGCGAGGCGATCACGTCGGCTACTGGCCTGACCTCGTTCATGCGGCCGACGATCTGCCCGACCGGCATGGGAATGACGTCGGGGTTGCCTGATTGCATCAGCCGCTGGTGCGCCTCGCTGACGAGCAGGTTTTGCAGCGGCATGGGTAGCGGCTCCGGCGCGTCCGGCGCCAGCCACGCGTCGGTCCAGCTGTTCTTCAGCAGCCGGGCCGGCTTGCCGGAGTAGATCCTCGACCGGACGGTGTCGGACGAGGTCGCCTTCAGCAGCGCCTCGCGCAGGCCCGGCAGGGGCGACAGATTCGCGTACTCCGACGTGATCAGCCAGGCCGAGCCCATCCAGACGCCAGCGGCGCCGAGGGCTAGTGCGGCGGCGATCTGACGGCCGCTGCCGATGCCGCCCGCGGCCAGCACCGGGACGTCAGGGCCGACAGCATCGACGACCTCGGGGATCAGCACCATGCTCGCGATCTCGCCGGTGTGGCCCCCCGCCTCGTAGCCTTGCGCCACGACGATATCGACGCCCGCGGTGACGTGCGAGGTCGCGTGCGCGGCCTTGCCGGCCAGTGCGGCGACGAGCATGCCACGGTCGTGGGCGCTGGCGATGATGTCCGGCGGCGGGGAGCCGAGTGCATTGGCGATCAGCCGGGCCGGATGGGCGAGCGCCACCTCCACCTGGGCGCGCGCGACCGAGTGCAGCCAGCCCAGCACGCCGTCGGCGGCGTGCGCATCCGCGGGCAGCGGCGGCACGCCGAGCGTCGCCAGGGTCTGGTCGACGAAGTCGCGGTGTCCGGCTGGGATGAGCTGGTTGAGGTCGATCGCCGCGCCCTCAGCCGGGATCTTGGCCGGCATGACCACGTCAATGCCATACGGCCGACCGTCGGTGCTGGCGTCCATCCAGTCCAGCACCTTGTCCAGCTCGGCCGGATCGTTGAAGCGAACGCAGCCGAGCACGCCGAGCCCGCCGGCCCGGCTGATGGCGGCGGCGACGTGCTCCGACGGAGTGAACCCGACGATCGGGTGCTCGATGCCCAGCTGATCGCAGAGGGGGGTACGCATGTGCGGTCTCCTCAGCCAGCGGGAGTGGGCGCCTGGGCCGAGGCCCCGGCTCCCCGGTCCTGGTCGGCGGCCTGATCCTCGGCGTAGCGGCGGGCCCAGCGGTAGTCGGCCTTGCCGGCGGGCGTCCGGCCGATCTGCTCGACGAGCCACACCGACCTCGGCACCTTGTAGCCCGCGATCTGCGTCCGTAGATGTGATTCAAGCGCCGCTAGATCGATGGAGTGGCCATCGCGTGGCTGCACCAGCGCAGCTACCCGCTGGCCGAGGCGATCGTCATCTACCCCGATCACCAGCGCGTCGAAGACACTGCCGAACGACTTCAGCGCGCCCTCGACCTCCTCCGGGTACACCTTTTCGCCACCGGTATTGACACAGGTATTGCCTCGGCCGAGCAGCGTGATCGTGCCGTCCTCCTCGACCCTGGCGTAGTCGCCGGGCACGGCGTAGCGGACGCCGTCGACCTCAGTGAACAGTGCCGCGGTCTTGACCGGGTCCTTGTAGTAGCCGAGCGGAATGTGGCCACCCCGGCCGATCCGGCCGATCCCGCCTGGGCCAACCGGCTTGTCGTTCTCGTCGATCACAATCGTCGACGGTCCGGCCGTCACCGTGGGGCCCTCGGCCTTCTTGTTGCCCGCCGACACGTAACCGAGCCCGGTGAAGCCGGTCTCGGACGCGCCGATCGCGTCCGTGATGACGACGTTCGGCAGCAGCGTCAGGTACTGCTCCTTGACGCTCGGCGAGAACAGCGCCGCGTTGCTGGAGATAGCCAGCAGCGACGACACGTCGTAGTCCTCCTGCTGATACGCCTCGATCAGGGGCCTGGCCATCGCGTCGCCGGTGATCATGAGCACGTTGGCCCGGTGCCGCTGAACGGCACGCCAGACTGCATGCGGCTCGAATTGCGGCACGAACACGACCGTATCCCCGCCGAACAGGCCTGGCAGCGTGCCCCACTGCGCGCTGCCATGAATGAGCGGCGCAGTCGTCAGCCGGACCAGACCGACCGGGCCGACTGTGCCGCGGCGAATTTGCTCCCACTCGTCTGGCAAGCGCTCGCCGGTCGTGAAATCGATACCGCCGCCGAGCGTGCGCCAGACATCCTCGTGGCGCCACAGCACGCCCTTCGGGTAGCCGGTCGTGCCGCCGGTGTAGAGCATGTAGATGTCGTCGGCGCTGCGCTCGCCGAAGTCGCGCTCCACGGACTGACCGGTTATGGCGCCCGCGAAGTCGGCGCTCGTGCCAAGGCTCGTCCCGCTGCCGTCCTCGATGGCCAGCGCGGCCCGGATACCCGGATGGTCGGGCAGCAGCGCCGCGACCTTGTCGGCGAACTGACGGTCGTGCACCAGGGCGACCAGTTCGGCCTCGGTGAACAGGTAGCGAAGCTCGGTTTCCACGTACCGGTAGTTGACGTTGACTGGAATGGCCCGCAGCTTGTAGCAGGCAAGGATGGCCTCGATCAGCTCGATGGAGTTCCGGCCGTAGATCCCCACGTGGTCGCCGGGACCCACGCCAGCGGCAGCCAGGTAGTGGGCGACTTGGTTGCTCCGGGCCTCAAGCTCGCGGTAGTTGATCTCCGCATCGCCGCAGGCGATGGCCAGGCGCTCGGGAACCGCGTCGGCAGCATGCTCGAATAGGTCAGCGATGTTCAGCGCCATGGGTATGAAACTAGAACGTGTTATCGTTCGGGGCAACCCTTTCGCGCAGCTTGGGAGGCCGCCTGCCATGACCTCGCCGTCCGCTGATCAGGAGCAGCCGCACGCCCTGGTCGAGCTGCGCGGGCACGTCCTGATCGTCACGATGAACCGGCCGCAGGCGCGCAATGCGCTGTCCGGGCCAATGATGGCGATCATGCAGCAGGCCTGGGACCAGGTGGACAGTGACAGGCGCGTCCGGACCTGCATCCTGACCGGCGCAGGGGGCGCGTTCTGCGCCGGGGCCGATCTTAAGGCGATGACAGCTTCGCACCCCGGCGACTCGTTCCGCTCCGGCGCGTTCGACCCGTCGGTGATCGAGCCGCTGCTGAAGGGCAGGCGGCTGACCAAGCCACTGATCGCCGCAGTCGAGGGCCCGGCGATCGCAGGCGGTACCGAGATCCTCCAGGCGACCGACATCCGGGTGGCCGGGCGCAGCGCGAGGTTTGGCGTTTCCGAGGCACGCTGGGGCCTGTTCCCGCTGGGCGGATCCGCCGTCCGGCTGGTACGCCAGATCCCGTACACCGTCGCCGCCGACCTGCTGCTCACCGGCCGCCACATCACCGCGGACGAGGCGCTGGCCGTGGGCCTGATCGGGCACGTCGTCGACGACGGCCAGGCACTGGCCAAGGCGCTGGAGCTCGCCGACCTGATCGCGGCCAACGGCCCGCTCGCGGTTCAGGCCATCCTGCGTACCATCCGCGAGTCTGAGGGCATGGCCGAGAACGACGCGTTCGCCCTCGAGGCCAGGCTCGGCATGGCGGTGTTCGCCAGCGACGACGCCAAGGAAGGTCCGCGCGCCTTCGCCGAGAAGCGCAAACCAGACTTCCAAGGCCATTAGCGACTGCCGCCGCCCGATCGCAGGTCTCCGCGTCTTGGCTCCGTGTCGTGCGGCAGGCAACGGCCGCCGCCAACGACATGGCTGGAACCCTGCTGATGCTGTATCCGCAGCAGATGGGCAGCCATGACGTTCGAGGGCGTGTCGGCGGCCACCTGGCAGCCAGCCAAGCCCGCAAATGCCGTGAATCCCAACCAGGCCCTTGGCGCGCAGACCTAGAACGTGTTTCACTCTGATCCGTGACTACGCCGCCTGTTGCGCCGCTTAGCGCACCGCTGGAGATCAGCTTCGACTACACCCGGTCGCTCGGGCCGGTGCTGACGCAGTTCATGGCGGGGCTGGCGCAGCGCCAGATCCTCGGCTCGCGCAGCGCCGGCGGCCGCGTGCTCGTGCCGCCCGCCGAGTACGACCCGGTCACGTTCGCGCCGCCGGCGGAGCTCGTCGAGGTCGGACCGGACGGGACCGTGCTCACCTGGTCCTGGCAGCCCGAGCCGCGCGAGGGTCAGCCGCTCGGCCACCCGTTCGCGTGGGCGCTGATCCAGCTCGACGGGGCCGACGGCGGCCTGCTGCACGCCGTAGACGCCGGCGCTGCGGCACACATGCGCACCGGCATGCGCGTCCGGCCGCGCTGGGCGGACACCCCGGCCGGGCACATCACCGACATCGCGTGCTTCGAGCCTGCTGGCGAGGACGGCCCGAGCGATCGGGCGACACTGGGGGAGAGCGAGCCCGTTCCGGTCAATGGATCCGGCGCCGACCCCGGCATGATCGTCACGCCGGTGCGTCTGCACTACCAGCACAGTGCCTCAGCTGAGGAGAGCCGGTACCTGCGCGGCCTGCAGGAGGGCAAGGTCATCGGCCAGCGCTGCCCGGCGTGCGGGAAGGTCTACGTGCCGCCGCGTGGCGCGTGCCCGGTGGATGGGGTGCCGACCACGACCGACGTCGAATTGCCCGACGTCGGCACGGTGACGACGTTCTGCGTGGTGAACGTGCCGTTCCAGGGCCAGCGCGTGCCCTCGCCGTACGTGGCCGCGTCGGTGCTGCTGGACGGCGCCGATATCGCCTTCCAGCACCTGATACTCGGCTGCGACCCGGCGGAGGTGCGGATGGGCATGCGCGTGCGGGCGGTGTGGAAGCCGCGCGAGCAGTGGGGGACGACGTCGGAGAACATCGACCACTTCGAGCCGAGCGGGGAGCCCGACGCCCCCTATGAGTCCTACGCCCACCACCTGTGAAAGAAGTGCCTGCCGTGCGCGATGTTGCAGTCATCGGCTTTGCCGAGGCGCCGAACGTGCGCCGCACCAGCGGCACGACCAACGGTGTCGAGATGCTCGTGCCGATCTTCCGCGAGGTTTTCGACCAGACTGGGCTGACTAAGGAAGACGTCGGCTTCTGGTGCTCGGGCTCGTCGGATTACCTGGCCGGGCGGGCGTTCTCGTTCGTGTCGGCGGTGGACGCGATCGGCGCGTTCCCGCCGGTGATGGAGTCGCACGTCGAGATGGACGGCGCGTTCGCGCTGTATGAGGCCTGGGTCAAGGTGCTCACCGGCGAGGCGGACATCGCGCTGGCCTACGGGTTCGGCAAGTCGTCAGCCGGCGATCTGCGCCGGGTGCTCGCCCTCCAGCTTGATCCGTACGTGGTGGCGCCGCTCTGGCCGGACTCAGTGAGCGTTGCCGCGCTGCAGGCTCGGCTGGGCCTGGACAAGGGACTATGGACGGAACGGGGTATGGCGGAGGTCGCCGCCCGCAGCCGGGCCGCGGCTGTCTCAAACTCCCGCGCCCAGCTATCCGGCTCCGTCAGCGTGGATGAACTGCTCGCGGAGCCGTTCATCGCCGACCCCCTGCGCGCGCACGACTGCGCGCCGGTCACCGACGGCGCGGCCGTTGTCATCATCGCGGCCGCCGACCGGGCCCGCGAGATCTGCGCGCGGCCGGCCTGGATCACGGGCTTCGAGCACCGGATCGATTCCGGCTCGCTCGGGACGCGGGACCTGACCGTGTCGCCGTCAGCCGCTGCGGCAGGCGCTGCGGCAGGCGCTTCGGCGAGCGCGGCCGGCGTGGAGGTGGCCGAGTTGCACGCGCCGTTCACGCATCAGGAGATCGTGCTCCGCTCGGCGCTCGGCCTGCCTGAGTCGGCCCGGATCAGCCCGTCCGGTGGCGCGCTGGCCGGCAACCCGATGTTCGCGGCCGGCCTGGCCAGGATCGGGCACGCCGCCCGGCAAATCATCTCCGGCACGGCCTCGCGCGCTCTCGGCCATGCGACCAGCGGCCCGGCCCTGCAGCAGAACCTGGTCTGCGTAATGGAGGCGCGATGACAGAGCGGGCGGCCGTGCTTGGCACCGGCCAGACTCACCACCGCAGCAAGCGGCCTGATGTGTCCATGGCTGGCTTGTGCCGGGAGGCGGTCGACCGGGCGCTGGCGGACGCCGGCCTGGAGCTCGCCGACATCGACGCGGTCGTCGTGGGCAAGGCGCCGGACCTGTTCGAGGGCGTGATGATGCCCGAGCTGTACCTGGCGGACGCGCTCGGCGCCGTCGGCAAGCCGCTGCTGCGCGTGCACACGGCGGGCTCGGTCGGCGGTGCTACCGGCGTCGTCGCGGCGAGCCTCGTCCAGGCCGGGCTGCACCGGCGGGTGCTTGCCGTCGCGTTCGAGAAGCAGTCCGAGTCCAACGCCATGTGGGCGCTGTCGATCATGCCGCCGTTCTCGATGCCGCTGCTGGCTGGCGCGGGCGGCTATTTCGCGCCGCACATCCGGTCCTACATCCGGCGCAGCGGGGCGCCGACGCATATCGGCGCGCTGGTCGCGGTCAAGGACCGGCGGAACGGGGCTCGCAACCCGTACGCGCACCTGCGGCAGCCGGACATCACGCTGGAGTCGGTGCAGGCCTCGCCGATGCTGTGGGACCCGGTCCGGTACGACGAGACCTGCCCATCCTCCGACGGCGCGTGCGCGGTGGTGATCGGCGATCAGGTGGCGGCGGAGGCGTCGGGGCGGCCAGTGGCCTGGATCCGGGCCACGTCGATGCGCACCGAGCCGACGATGTTCGCCGGCAAGGACAACGTGAACCCGCGGGCCGGCGCTGATGCCGCTGCCGCCTTGTGGGCCAAGGCCGGGATCTCGCGCCCGATTGACGAGATCGACGTGGCGGAGATCTACGTGCCGTTCTCGTGGTTCGAGCCGATGTGGCTGGAGAACCTCGGCTTCGCAGCCGCCGGGGAGGGCTGGAAGCTGACCGAAGCCGGGGAGACCGAGATCGGCGGGCTCATCCCGATCAACCCGTCCGGCGGTGTCCTGTGCTCCAATCCGATCGGGGCGTCCGGGCTACTGCGGTTCGCCGAGTCGGCCATGCAGGTGATGGGCAAGGCCGGCGAGCATCAGGTCGCCGGTGCGCGGACCGCGCTCGGGCACGCCTACGGCGGCGGGTCGCAGTACTTCTCCATGTGGGTCGTCGCGGACATGCCGGACTGACCGCCCTGGTCTCGGCTGGGGTCTGATCGGCCTGGGCTAGCCGTGCCAGGCCGGGCTCTCCACGACGGACTCCCACAGACTCATCGAGCCTGGTGGCGTCGCGCGGTCGACGTGGGGGAGATACGGGTCGAAGTAGCCGTTGGCGACCTGGATGAACACCACCACTCCGTCGGGCCGCTGATCGTAGATGTCGTAACCGTAGAAGCCATAGGAGTCCGCGTACATGACGGCGTCACGCTCGATGCCGCCACCCGGCGGCGTGCGCATCTCGCAGCTGATCGGCAGCGCCCCCGCCGGGCGGGTGCCCTCGTCAGTCCACAGCGGGTTCGGGCAGGCCAAGGCCGTCTGGTCGACCGGGCCGATGCTGATCATCACATCCGCCTTGCCGAGACCGTCGTTGTAGTTCACCTCGAGACTCCCCGGCCCGTTGGCGGCCGTCGGGTCGTTCGTCAGCACCGCCCCAGCAGGCAGCAGGCTTCGCAGGGTGCGCAGCATCTGCCGCCTAGTCATCGGCGTTGACGCCGGGGGCGGCGTGGTGGCTGGCGTTTGACTGGGCGCGGTCACGTTCGCACTCGCGCTGGGCTGGCTGGTCGGCGTGCTGACCGAGCTCGCGCTAGGAGTTGCGGAGCCGGCCTGGCCGGCGCCGGCGTTGGCGTACGCGCCGAGACTGCCCAGCGGGTGCGCGAGCCAGGCTCCAGCCCCCACTCCGGCGACGGCAATGACCGTTACCCCGGTGCCAGCCGCGCGACGGATACGCAGGCGGCGTCGGAGCCTTCGGCCGAGCTGCTCGGCCTTGTGGACGATGACGTTGACGTCGGGCGCCAGGTCAGCGACCGCGCGTTCGAACAGCGAGGTCAGATCGTCGTCGGTCTGCATTTTCGATTCCTTACTCGGTGGCTGCTCAGGACCGGAGGATGTGGGGATCGGAACCGAGCAGCCCGCGCAGCTGCTCGAGTCCTCTGGAGTTCAGGCTTTTCACGGCGGCGGGGCTGATGCCGAGTGCCTGGGCCACCGACTCGATGCTGTGATCGTCGACGTATCGGAGGACCACCACGGCCCGGCTGCGCGGCGGCAGCTTGCGCAGCGCTGCGACCAGGGTCAGCCGAAGATCAGAGTCCTCGCGAGTCGCGGTCAGCTGGGGTGGCTCGGCAACCGGTGTCTCGGTGGATCGCTTGAGCCTGCGCTGCGAGAAATAGGTGTTCATCAGCACCTTACGGGCGTAGGCGTCGGGGCTCTCGGTGCGCTCGACCCGGCGCCAGGCGACGTAGAGCTTCGCCAGCGTCGTCTGCACCAGGTCTTCCGCCTCGTGCCAATCACCGCAGACGAGGTAGGCGATGCGGAAAAGCTGACCCGCTCGGGCCGAGGCGAACTCGTGGAAGTCGTTGCCGTCCGCGTTGTGGCCGGCCATAAGCGTCTCCCTGCTAGCTGCAGCGCCTACGATCTCACTCTCTAGACGCGGCGAGGTAGCCCGAAAGTATCGGCCTAGCGGTAGCTAACCGGGAGCCGCTTCACTCCGTTCAGCCAGCCGGACCGCAGCCGCTGCGGGTCGCCCGCCTTGCTGATGTCCGGCATGGCATCGGCGATGGCATTGAACATCAGGTCGATCTCCAGCCGGGCCAGGTTGGCACCGAGGCAGTAGTGCGCGCCCGTGCCGCCGAAGCCGACATGCGGGTTGGGGCTGCGCAGGACGTCGAACTGCTCGGGATTCTCGAAGACTTCCTCGTCGAAGTTCGCCGACCGGTAGAACATGCCGACTCGCTGGCCCTTCCTGATCTGCTGGCCGCCGAGCTCGGTGTCCTTGGTGGCGGTTCGCTGGAATACCGTGACCGGCGTGGCCCAGCGCACGATCTCGTCGACCGCAGTCTGCGGCCTCGTGGCCTTGAACTGCTCCCACTGATCCGGGTTGTCGAGAAACGCCAGCATGCCGTGTGAGATCGCGTTTCGCGTGGTCTCGTTGCCGGCCACGGCGAGCAGGATCACGAAGAAGCCGAACTCGTCTGAGGTCAGCTCCTCACCGTCCAGCTGCGCGTGCACGAGCTTCGTGACGATGTCATCGCGCGGGCAGGCCCGTCGATCCTCGGCCATCAGCATGCTGTAGCCGAGTACCTCGGCGGCCGCCGTCTGACCATCAGCGTTGTAATCCGGGTCGTCGTAGCCGACCATGTCGTTCGACCAGGTGAACAGCTTGTGCCGGTCTTCTTGCGGCACGCCGATCAGCTCGGCAATGGCCTGCAATGGCAGCTCGCATGCTACGTCGGTGACAAAGTCCCCGGTGCCGTGCTCCAGCGCGGCGGCGACGATCTTCAGGGCCCGCTCCGTCAGCACCTCGCGCAGGTCGTTGATCGCCCGCGGCGTGAAGCCACGGGAGACGATCCCGCGGATCTTGGTGTGATGCGGCGGGTCGGTGTTGAGCATGATCACGCGCTGCAGCTCGACCTGATCGCGCGTGTTGCCGCTCGGGAACCGTACGATAGCGCCGTTCTCGTAACTCGAGAACGTGTCGCTGTCCCTGGAGATCGCGACCACGTCGTTGTGCCGGGTGACGGCCCAGAACCCGGCGTCGTTGAAGCCCATGTCCGACGGCTGCGGATTCCACCGGACCGGGGCGGCGCGGCGCAGCGCGGCGAACTCCTCGTGCGGGACCCGATGGGCGTACAGGTCAGGATCGGTGAGGTCGAAGCCTGGCGCCATCCGCGGCTCAGCCATGACGGGCCTCCAGATCTGTAACGTGTTCTAGTGGGATTCAAGCACGCCTTGGGCCCATGGTGAAGACCAGCGGTGAACGACCTGTCTGTCGGATTTTCAAGAACACGTTCTACTATGGGCGCAAGCAATACGGAGGAGCAGCTGTGGGCACTGCGGTCATCGTCGAAGCCGTCCGGACGCCGATAGGGAGGCGCCGCGGAGCGCTCGCTGGCCTGCACCCGGCTGAGCTACTTGGCTACGCGCAGACGGCCCTGCTGGAGCGCGCAGGGCTCGATGCGGCTGAGGTAGAACAGGTGGCCGGCGGCTGCGTCACCCAGGCGGGCGAGCAGGCGGGCAATGTGACCCGGACTGCCTGGCTGCACGCCGGGCTGCCGCAGCAGACCGGGGCGCTGACCCTGGACGCGCAGTGCGGGTCCGCTCAGCAGGCCGTGCACCTGATTGCGGGCCTCATCGCGGCCGGGGCGATCGACGTGGGCATCGGCTGCGGAGTCGAGGCGATGAGCCGGGTTGGACTCGGCGCCAACATTGGCACCGGCATCGGGTCGCCGCGCCCGGCCTCATGGGCGATCGACATGCCGAGCCAGTTCGAGGCGGCCGAGCGGATCGCCCGGCGGCGCGGCTTCTCCCGCGAGCAGGTGGACGCCTTCGGGCTGCGGTCGCAGCAGAACGCCGCGCGGGCGTGGGCCGAAGGGCGGTTCGATCGTGAGATCACGCCGGTCAAGGCGCCGGTGCTGGATGGTGACGGCAATCGGAGCGGCGACAGCCGCGTCGTCGACAGGGACGGAGGCCTGCGTGAGACCAGCCTGGAAGCCCTCGCCGGACTCAAGCCGGTACTGCCCGACGGGCTGCACACGGCTGGCACGTCGTCGCAGATTTCCGACGGCGCCGCCGCGGTGCTGCTGGTCGACGAGACCAGGGCGCGTGAGCTCGGGCTGCGGCCGCGGGCCAGGATCGTCGCCCAGTGCCTGATCGGCGACGAGCCGTATTACCACCTGGACGGCCCGGTCGCCGCGACCGAGCGGGTACTCAAGCGCAGCGGAATGACGATCGGCGACATCGACCTCTTCGAGGTCAACGAGGCGTTCGCAGCCATCGTCATGTCGTGGATGAGCGTCCATAAGCCGGATCCGGACACGGTCAACGTCAACGGCGGCGCCATTGCCCTCGGTCACCCGGTCGGCAGCACGGGCTCGCGCCTGATCACTACGGCGCTGCACGAACTGGAGCGGACCGACAGCAGCACGGCGCTGATCTCGATGTGCGCGGGCGGCGCGATGGCCACCGCGACGATTATCGAGCGCATCTAGCCCGAGCCGGTCCGCCTGCGGCGGGTGAGCGACGATGGAGACTATGGCCGCATCGGTCGCAGTCCTGTCCGACATCCATGGTGTGCTGCCCGCACTCGACGCGGTGCTGGCCGAGCCCGCGGTGGCGGGCGCCGATCGCATCGTGCTGACGGGCGACATTGCCGCCGGACCGCAGCCCACAGCCGTACTCGACCGGCTGCTCGGCCTGGGCGACCGGGTCACCTGGGTGCGCGGCAACGCCGACCGCGAGCTGGTCGGGCTGGCCCGCGGCGCGGACCTTCCCGTTCCCGACGAGATCTCGCCGTGGGCGGCCCGCCAGCTCACGGCCGATCACGTCGACTGGCTAGCCCGGCTGCCGCATCCGGTCACACTGGAGGTCGACGGGTTCGGGGCCGTGCTGTTCTGCCACGGCACGCCGCGCGACGACGAGGAGGTCGTACTGGCCGACACTCGCCTGGAGCGGTGGACCGAGGTATTCGCGGACCTCCCGGCCGAAGTAACGACAGTGGTCTGCGGGCACACCCACATGCCATTCAGCCGGCTGGCGCATCGACGGCAGATCGTGAATCCAGGCAGCGTCGGCATGCCGTACGGGCGAGCCGGAGCGCATTGGGCTCTCCTCTCCGGCGGAAGCGTCTGCCTGCGCCGAACTGACTTCGATCTGACGCAGGCATGCGCCGACATCTCCGCGCAGTCGTCCTTCCCTGGCGCGGCGGACTGGGCCGACTACTTCCTGCACGCGAGAGCCAGTGACGCCGAGGCGCTGACTGCCTTCGGCCCTCGCGACGGGCGCTAGCGGACAGAAACGAGCCGGGCCCGAGCTTGCGCTCGGGCCCGGCCTT
>DATHPF010000117.1:0-31150 GCA_035484155.1 Streptosporangiaceae bacterium | reverse complement strand
AGGTCGCCCGCGAACTGGAAAACTACCGCGCCCGCGTCGCCGCCGAACGCGCCTCCCAGGAAGCCGACACCGACCAGGACGCCGACGCCATCCGCCTCGGCGCCCCCGACATCGTCCCCGTCGTCCACGGCAACGGCGCCGCACCCTAATGGCACGCCAGGGTCGCCGGCATTCACCAGATGCTCTGCGGGCTGGCACAGGTTAGGCGACACTTCCCTGATCTTGCCCGAGGCGCGCTAAGTCGCATTGCTAGCGCTAGCCACGTGACGCCCGCTGCCGCATCCGGCGAACCCCGGCGACTGATGTGCCGGGTGCGCCCGACGAGCGCCGGCGGCTGGGGGGTGCGAAGCGGGCGTAAACGTCACTAAGGTCAGCAGTCGTCCTGCCAGCAACGGGCCGACGCGACGTTCGCCCTAGCTCACCCGTGCCAGCCCGCGCAGCACCCCTCAGTTGGCGGCGCGTCCCCCAGAACTAGGACGACTGCTCGGCTCGATGTCGTACTCAGAATCGGATCTTCGGCGGATTGGCTGAGCGCGGGGCGGCCGTAGCGTGCTCCGGTAGCCAATTCGGGGAGTACGTCATGACATGCCAATCGCTGCAGGTCAGCGTCGAACCTGCACGTCAGCGTCAGCCGGTGGTGCTTATGTATCACTCGGTCGCGCCGTACGCGGAGGATCCGTATCAGGTGACGGTCAGCCCGCAGCGGTTCGAGCAGCAGATGCGGTGGCTGGATCGGCGCGGGCTACGCGGAGTCTCGATGGCCGAGCTGCTGGCGGCACGGCAGCACCACTGCGATGCCGGACTTGTCGGCCTTACCTTCGATGACGGATACGACGACTTCCCCCGGTATGCGCTGCCGGTACTGCAGCGATACGGCTTTAGTGCGACCGCGTTCGTGATAGCCGGGCGTCTTGGGGGCGTGAACGTCTGGGATGTGCGCGGGCCGCGCAAGACGCTGATGACCGCCGCCCAGGTGCGTGCGGCGATGGCGGCGGGCATCGAGATCGGGTCGCACGGACTACGACATGTCACGCTGAACTATGCGGCGGACCCTGCGCTGATCCGCGAGCAGCGGCTCAGTCGGCGGATACTTCAGGACATCACCGGCTCGGCCATCGGCGGATTCTGCTATCCGTACGGGCAGCTCGACGGCCGGGTCGTCGACGGCGTGCGCGACGCAGGCTACGACTACGCCTGCGCGATCTGGACAAGCGACCTGACCGGCCAGTACGCCATGCCGCGCATGTACGTAGGGGACGCCGACGGCGCTACGCGCCTGCGAGCGAAATGGCTCCGGCACCGGCTGACCAGCGCCAATGCGAAGACTGCCGAGATGCACGAGCCCGGACTACGTCGCACTGCGTAAGCAGATTACGACGTCTAGCGGAGCGCACGGTGCGGCTGGTCCCGCAGGCTTCAGGTATCGCTTCGCGCCGGAGGCACGCCTGCGGGCGGGCTTCGCCAAGGGGGAACAGGTGACATGGCCGACCATCAGCTTGGGCTCGCAGTCAACGGCCGCGAGCACCAGTTGCGGCACCGGCTTGTCGCCTTCCCGCTGGCCGCGCAGACGACCGGCAACGGGCACGCTAACGGCAATGGTCACCCCGGCAGTCAGCTGCGAGTGGCGATCGTGGGCCTTGGCTATGTCGGGCTGCCGAGCGCGCTCGGCCTCGCTCCCCGCTGCCGCGAGATCATCGGCATCGACAGCAGCCGCGAGCGCCTGCGCATCGTGGCGGCAGGCAAGGCTGACCTGCCCGATGGCTACCAGCCGAGGCTGACGGCGGCGCTCGCTGATGGCAGGTTCCGGCTGACCGCTGACCCCGCGGCCATGGCGGCGGCAGACGCTGTCATCATCTGCGTTCCCACGCCAGTGGACGGTGACTACCTCCCTGAGCTGACGGCGCTCACCGGTGCGTGCGCTGACGTCGTGGCCAACGCCCGGGCTGGGCAGACGATCATCCTGACCTCTACCACGTATGTGGGCACCACGGCTGAACTGCTGGCTGAGCCGCTCAGGCGGCGCGGCCTGGAGCCTGGCACGGACATCTTCGTGGCATTCAGCCCGGAGCGCATCGATCCCGGCAATCCCGACCATCAGGTCGAGGACACGCCGCGCGTGGTCGGCGGCATCACCGCTGAGTGTGCGACCAGGGCGGCCCGGATCATCAGCCTGATGACGAGCCAGGTGTACGTCGTCAGCTCTACCGGCGCGGCCGAGGCGACGAAGTTGTACGAGAACATATTCCGTGCGGTGAGCCTCGCGCTGGCCAACGAGTTCGCGGACGCCTGCGGCGCTCTCCACCTCGACCCCATCGAGGTGACACTCGCCTCAGCTACCAAGCCATACGGCTTCCTCGCGGCGTTCCCGGGCCCGGGCGTCGGCGGGCACTGCATTCCGTGCGACCCGCACTACCTGCTGTGGCAGCTGGGCCGGCAGGGTCGCAGTTCTCCGCTGATCGAGCAGGCGATGCGCTCGATCCGCCAGCGTCCGGACCGCGTCGTCGAGCGGGCTAGTGAAGTGCTCGCCGCGGCGGGAAGGCAACTCGCGGGCGCGCGGGTGATCGTCGTCGGCGCGAGCTACAAGCCGGGCGTGCGTGACTTGCGCGAGTCCTCGGCCGTGCCCATCATCGCCAGCCTGCTGGACAAGGCCGTCGACGTCCACTACTACGACCCGCTGGTGCCGACGCTAACGGTGCCAGGCGGGCAGACGCTCACCAGCGAGCCAAGCCCTGGGACCGACTGGGACCTGGTCATCGTGCATACCGTGCACCCGGATGTCGACTACGCGTGGGCGCGGGAGTGCCGCGTGCTGGACGCCACCTACCAGTTCGACGACGCCGCGCACCGAGTCGTGGTGTGAGGCCTGGCCTATGACGATCGCCGCTGACCGGCCGGGCATCGCGCCAGCGCCGGGGCGAGCTGACGTGAGCGTGCCTGCGCTGGTGCTGAAATTCGATCCGAACGTCATGCACCACGGCGGGCTCGGCGCGATCCGCAGCCTCGGCCGGATGGGCGTCCCGGTGTACGCCGTGCAGGAGTCCGCGTGGGCGCCGGCCGGTCACTCCCGCTACCTGGGCGGGAAGGTGCTGTGGCGACCCGCGGGCCTCAGCGCGGACCGGGTGCAGGCCGGGCTCCTGCGGCTGGGCGAGCTGATCGGCAGGCCGTCAGTACTGATCGCGACCGACGACGCCGGCGCTATCTTCCTGGCCGAGCACGGCGACCCGCTGCGCGACGCGTTCCTCTTCCCAGACCAGCCTGCCAGCCTGCCACGACAGCTGGCGGGCAAGCACTCGCTGCACACGCTGTGCGCCGAGCTCGGGTTCCCGACCCCTCGCTCGTGCCTGCCCTCGTCGTTTCCGCAGGCAGTGGAGGCGGCGGCGGCCTACGGCTATCCCGTCGTGGCCAAACTGGCGAGGCCGTGGCGGTCGCAATCCCAGCAGCGCAGCACGCAGATCATCCGCGACCGGGCCGGGCTCGAGGATGCCTGGCAGGCCAGCGAGACAGGCACGGCCGGGCTGATGCTCCAGGAGTACATCCCTGCGGCCCCAGGCCACGACTGGTTCTTCCACGGCTACACGACCGCAGGCGCGTCCTGCTGGCCGGCCTGCACCGGCGTCAAGGACCGGTCATACCCGGCCCACGCCGGACTGACGAGCTACGGCCGGTGCGTGTCCAACGCGGCACTTCGCGATGGCGTGACGAGCCTGCTGAGTCAGCTGGGATACCGCGGAATCGCCGACCTGGACCTCCGGTTCGACGAACGGGACGGGCAGTACAAGCTGCTGGATTTCAATCCGCGGCTGGGTGCTCAGTTCCGGCTTTTCACCGGGCCAGGCGGCCTTGATGTTGTGCGCGCGGCCTACCTGGACCTGACTGGACAGCCGGTGACCGGGGCCGAACCGGAGACCGGCCGCACCTTCATGGTGGAGAGCTACGACCTGCTGAGCGCGATCAGGTACTGGCGGGGTGGCGAGATCAGCCTGCGGTCCTGGCTGGCTGGGGCCCGGCAGGTGGACGAGATGGCCTGGTTCGCCCGCGACGATCTGCGCCCGCTCTGGTTTATGTGCCTGCGCATGGGCTGGCGGCTGCTGACCAGGCCGCTCGCACGCGCCGTCACGGCGCCGAAGCCCGGCAGCCAGCCGCATCCAGACCACCCGGCGGGACCGCGACTGCGTCGCGGCCGGAGTAAGGCTGCCCGCATGGCGCGGGCCGCCAGCTGACCAGCACAAGGGGGAATGATTTGTGAGCGACGCCGTCGATGTAGCCATCGTGGGCGCGGGACCGTACGGGCTATCGCTGGCCGCGCACCTGCGCGCAGCGGGGGTGAAGTTCCGCCAGTTCGGGCGGCCTATGCACCTGTGGCGAGCGCAGATGCCGCGGGGCATGTACCTGAAGTCGCAGGGATTTGCCTCGAACCTGTCCGACCCCGGCGGCGCGCACACGCTGGCCGCATTCTGCAGCAACAGCGGACGTCCCTATGCCGACTATGGGCTGCCCGTGTCGCTGGATGACTTCGTCGCCTACGGTTTCTGGTTTGCCAGCAGAGAGGCAGACGGCCTGGAGCACACGATGGTCACAAGCCTGACCGGCCGTGACGGGCAGTTCGAGCTTGGGCTCGCCGACGGCCGGACGGCGACTGCCCGACGCGTCGTGCTGGCGACCGGGGTGGAGCACTTTACGCACACGCCGCGCAGCATGTCGGGTCACGAGTCGGTCAGGCACAGCTCGACGATCACCGAGCCTGCCGACTTCGCCGGCCAGCGGGTCGCGATCGTCGGCCGCGGTCAGTCGGCGCTGGAGTGCGCTGCGCTGCTGCGGGAGAACGGCGCCGAGGTCGAGATCATCACCAGGTCACCGGCTGTGGCCTGGAACAAGTCGCCGCTTCCTCCGGACCGGCCACTGCTGAAGCGCCTGCGGGAGCCAGAAGCGGGCCTCGGGTCCGGCTGGAGCACCTGGTTCTACTCCCAGCATCCGGGCTTGTTCCGTCGCCTGCCGGAGCAAACCAGGATCTTTCGCGCCCGCACTGCCCTCGGGCCAGCCGGCGCGAGCTGGCTGCGCGAGCGAGTGGACGGCCAGATCCCGATCCGCACCGGCCAGGCGGTCGACGGGGTGCGGGGGACCGCAGACGGCGTCAGCGTCGCGCTTGTCTCGCGCGGCGGCGAGCGGTCGGAAGTGCGGGCCGACCATGTCATCGCGGCCACCGGTTACCGGCCGGACCTGCGGCGCCTGACCTTCATCGACGACGAGTTGCGCACGGGGCTGCGGACCATCGACCGGACCGCCGCCGTGGACGCGGCCTACCAGACGTCGATCGAGGGCATGTACATGATCGGCCCGGCGGTGGCGCCGGTATTCGGCCCGGCCATGCGGTTCGTCTACGGCAGCGAGCACGCCGCTCGGACAGTGGCGCGGCGGCTCGCGGCGACCACGAGGCCGACCGCCCCGGCGCCTGTGAAGCCGCTGGCAGGAGTTGCTGGCAGGTGACGGCCACCGGATTCGCCCCAGGCCGGGCCAGTCCGCATCCGTACCCCGACCCGCAGCCCGAGCCCGGCTCGGCAGCCCCGCACGGTCAGTGGCGGGCGAGGTCCGGCCCCGCCTGGCTGCTGGCCGGCAGCGACACGATCGCGGTCACGGTGGCCGCATTCGTGGCGGCCACGGGTCCTGTCCGCGGCGCCTGTTATGGCGTGCTTGTCCTTGCCGCCGTGGCCACCGCCGGGCTCTACCGACCGCGCATCGGCGGCCGGGTCAGCGATCAGGGCGGGCGGCTGGCCGGCGCCGCCGCACTGCCGGTGCTCGCGCTGCTGCCGTGGACAGCGGAGCACACTGCGCTGGCTCTCGCCGGCAGCACGATCGTCCTGCTGATCGGGCTGCGCGTGGCTGCGGTGGCCATTCAGCGCTCGGCTCGCCGGCGCGGGCTAGCAACCCGGCAAACCCTCATCATCGGCGCGGGAGAGCCCGCACGCGCGGTGTACCAGCTGCTGCGGGAGCACCCGGAGCTGGGCCTGCGCCCGTGCGGGGCGCTGGATAGCGAGTCCGTAGGCGAAGCGCTCCCGGTACTCGGTCGGATCGAGGCCGCTGCCGCCACGCTAGCCAGGTTCAGGGTCGCGCAGGTACTCGTGTGCGCGCCGGCGGCCTCCGCCGGCGCTCTCGCCCTTGCTGTGCAGGCGTGCCGCGACCGCGGCGTCAGGGTGAGCGTGCTGCCGCGACTGCCCGAGCTCGGACTGGCAGTTCCGATGGCGTGCCTGGACGAGATCTGTGGCATTCCGTTCATTCCGCTCCGGCCTGGCTCGGACGGTCCCGGCCGGCGCACGGTCACGCGCATGCTGGATCTGATCGTCGGGTCGTCGCTGCTCCTCGCGACCGCTCCGCTGATGCTCATCCTGGCGCTTGCGGTGTGGCTGGACCTGCGGCTGCCGCCGCTGTTTCGGCAGGTCCGGGTTGTTGGCCACGGCAGGCTGGCGACCATCGCCAAGCTGCGCACGCTCAGGCCAGCGGGCGACCCTGAAACGACCTGGGTCGTGACCGCCGGCCAATCCTCGCCGCTCGGAAAGCTGCTCCGGACCACCCACGCCGATGAGCTGCCGCAGCTCGCCAGCGTGGTGCGCGGTGACATGGCGCTGGTCGGCCCGCGACCAGAACGCCCGTACTTCGCGAGCCGGTTGCGCCGCAGCGTCCGCGGCTACGCCCAGCGCGACCGGGTGCGCGCCGGACTGACCGGCTGGGCTCAGGTCAACGGGTTGACCGGGGACACCTCGATCGAGGACAGGGCCCGTTTTGACAACTTTTACATCGAGTACTGGTCGATCTGGCTCGACCTGCTCATCCTTGCCCGCACGGGGCTGGCGGCGCTGTCCGGAGTACTGACCAAGGGAGGTAACCGATGAAGGTCCTGCACGTGATCACTGGTCTGGGCGTCGGCGGAGCTGAGCTCCAGCTGCGCGCCGTGCTCCAGCAGACCAGGCACGACGCAGACGTCGTCACGCTCTACAACCCGGGCCCCGTCGCCGACATGATCCGCGCCGAAGGCACGGCGGTGCGCACCCTCGATATGCACCGGAACACCCAGCTGTCCGCGGTGCTCCGGCTGCGCCGCATCATCCGGGCTGGCCGATACGACGTGGTGCACGCGCACCTGTACCGCTCGCAGGTCTACGGACGGTCGGCCGCCTGGCTGGCCGGCACGCCGGTCATCGTCAGCACCGAGCACTCGATTGGCGAGACGCACCTCGAGCGCAGGCGGATGACGATGCCAGTCCAGGCGCTCTACCTTGCCACCGAGCTGCTCTCCGACATGACGATCGCGGTGTCCGCGGCGGTGCGCGACCGAATGACCAAGTGGGGGGTTCGCGCGCGCAAGCTGACCGTCATCCCCAACGGTGTCGACCTCGACCGGGTGGCTTTCGACGCGGACGGCCGTGCTCGGGTTCGCGCCGAGCTCGGCATAGGCGCAGACGACTACGTGCTGTTGCTGCTCGGTCGGCTCGATCAGAACAAGCGCTTCGACCAGGCCATCGAGGCGGCCGCGCCGAGCTTGTCGCCCGCGGCCAAGGTCCTCGTGGTCGGCGGCGGCGCCGAACGCGAGCACCTAGAGGAGACGGCCCGCCAGTGCGGTGTCGCCGACTACGTGATCTTCGCGGGCGAGCGACACGATGTCGCCGCCGTCTTGTCGGCTGCCGACCTGCTGGTGGCCCCTTCCCGGCAGGAGACGTTCGGGCTGAGCGTGCTCGAGGCGCTGGCCAACGGCATCCGGGTCCTCTACACCACGTGCCCGGCGCTGGCGGGCCTCGAGGTCACTTCGGCGCTGCAGGTGCCTATGGAGGACATGGGCAAGATGATCGCCGAGGAGATCGCGGCAGGTCCGAGTGTTCGCGCGCCGGAACCGGCGGTCGCCAGGGAGTTCGGCATCACCGCCGTTACCGCCCGCATCGACGATCTGTATGAGCGTCTCGCCGCGCGGCGGTCGTGGCGGACCGTGGCTGGCCGCCCGCGTCGCCGCGCTCGCCAGGAGGCGAGCGCCCGAGCCCGCGTCGCGGCTCAGCGCACAGCGCCTGAGGTCGCCCCCAGGGCGGCGCGGCCGGCCGGCCGGCCAGCCGGGTTGGCTCCCCCAGCGCAAGCCCGCCCGCAGCGCAAGCGGTCGGCGCCCGCCCGCTCGGTATCTGCTCAGCCGGTGCCTGCTCAGCCCGTGCCTGCTCAGCCCGTGCAGTCCGGAGGGGAACAGCCATGAGGTGCTTTGTGACCGGCGCGGCCGGATTCATCGGCTCGCACCTCGTCGAGGAACTGCTCGCGGCCGGGCACGAGGTCGCCGGGCTGGATGACTTCAGCACCGGCCGGGAGCAGAACCTGGCCTCCGTGGCCGGCAATCCAGGGCTACGGCTGGAGCGCGGGTCTGTGCTTGATCAGCAGGCAGTCGACGAGCTCACCGCCGGGGCCGACTGCGTCTTCCACCTCGCCGCCGCGGTGGGGGCGTTCGTCATCCGCGACAAGACGCTCGAGAGTCTGCGGACCAACATCCACGGCACCGAGAATGTCGTGTCCGCCGCGAGCAGCCACGGCGCTCGGCTCCTCGTGGCGTCGACCAGCGAGATCTACGGCAAGAACATGACGGTTGGACTGCGGGAAGATGACGACAGGATCGTCGGCTCCCCGCTGCGATCCCGGTGGAGCTACGCCGAGGCCAAGGCAATCGACGAGAGCCTGGTCGACGCGTACGTGCGTGAGCGCGGCTTGCAGGCCGTGATCGTGCGGCTGTTCAACACCGTCGGTCCCCGCCAGACCGGCCGCTACGGCATGGTCATCCCGCGATTCGTCCGGCAGGCACTCACCGGTCAACCGCTGACCGTCTTCGGCACCGGTGAGCAGATTCGATGCTTCTGCCACGTCCAGGATGTCGTGCCTGCGCTGATCCGGCTGGTCAGTACCCGTCGCGCGGTCGGGCTGGCGGTGAACCTGGGCAGCTCCGAGCAGGTCTCGATCGGTGAGCTGGCCAGGCGCGTCATCGACGCGACTGGCTCGGTCAGCACCGTCGAGCAGACGTCGTACCTGGAGGCGTACGGCGCCGGCTATGAGGATATGCAGCGCCGGGTACCGAACTGCGATCTGGCCGGGGACCTGGTCGGATTTGCCGCCACGAGGTCGCTGGACGACATCATTCAGGCCGTCATCGCCGACCAGCAGGGCGCCCTGGCCGCCACTGCTGCGGCGTAGCGAAGTCCCTTGGTGAGCGGCGAACAACAGGGCAGCGCGGGCGACTGCCCGCGCCGGGCCGCGAGCTCCAAGGCGCTGTTCGCCGCCGCCAAGGTGAACGGCGTGGCCGGGGTCTACTTGTGGATGTACGGACCTGAGGACCGCGGCACCTGGCCGGCCCTGCGTGCTGTCCTGCCTATCGTGGGCCCGAACGCCAGCAGCACGTCGGCCGCGGTGCCCTGATGCCACCGCTGCCGTGGTGGTTCCTGGCCGTGTTCGTCGTCGGGGCGAACTTCGCCGTCTGGGGCGCGGTCGGCGTGATCAGGCTGGCCGAGTCCCGCAAGGGGCGCATGGCACGGCGCGCAGTGCTCGCGCTCGGGGTGAACTTCGCCATCTGGGGCATGACCTGCGCGATCCGGCTGGCAGGATCCCGCACGGTACTGCTGGCACGGCTGTCCATGTGGCAACTGGCGCGCCCGGTGGCCAGGGCCACCGGGCGCGCCAGGTCCAGGCAGGCCGGAGCCGAGAACGCCGGGCCGACCATACCGAGGATCTCCGTCAGCGTGAGCGACGTCGCCGTGCTGATCCCGGCGCACAACGAGGCAGCGGTGCTGGGCGAGAGCCTGAACGCCATCATGAAGCTCGTCCCGGCCGCCAACATTCACGTCGTGTCCGACGGCTCTACCGATGACACGCCCGCGATCGCGAGACGGGCCGGCGCCCACGTGCACGAAACCGAGCGCAACGTCGGCAAGGCCGGGGCGCTCCGAGAGGCTATCGAGCGTTTCGAGCTCATCGAGAGCTACCCGGTGGTCCTCTTGCTGGACGCCGACACGAGGGTGCAGCCGGATTACTTCACCGCTGCGCTGCCGCTCTTCGACACGCCCGGCGTAGTCGCCGTGGCCGGGTGCGTCCAGACTGCTCGCGACCGGCACCTGGACTTCATTGGCAACATCCTGGTCGGCCACCGGGAGCGGATCTACACAATCGGCCAGCGCCTGCTCAAATTCGGTCAGACGTACCTGCGCACCAACGCCACCCACATCGTGCCCGGCTTCGCGAGCATGTACCGGACTGAAGTCCTGCCCTACATCGACCTGAACCCGCCGGGCCTGGTCATTGAGGACTTCAACATGACCTTCGAGGTCTACCAGAAGAGCCTCGGCAAGGTCGCCTTCTCGCTGTCGGCAGTGGCCGTCACCCAGGATCCCGATAAGTTCCATGACTACGTCAAGCAGACCAGGCGCTGGGCCGTCGGCCTCTGGCAGACCGTCCGGCGGCATCCTCCGCGTGCCAACCTGTTCACCGCCATGCTGGCGTTGCTGTTGCTTGAGCTCGTCACCTCCAGCGTGATCTTCGTGCTGCTGCCGCTGATCGTTGTCGTCCTGGTGCTGCCCGACCTGGCCGGCAACATCACCCTGACCTGGCCGCCGTTCGCTGATCTGCACGCTGTCGTCGCGGCGCACATGACACTGTGGGCCATCCTGTTCGGCGTCCTGCTGCCCGACTACGCCATGACCTGCCTGGTCGCCGTGCTGGACCGGCGGCCGCGCCTGCTGTTCTTCGGCCTGTTCTTCCCGATCCTGCGGGTGGTTGACGCGGCGGTCGCGCTGTCGGCCGTGCCGGCCGGCTGGTTTGTCCGCTCGAGCGGGGTCTGGCAGAGCCCGACTCGGAGGGCATTCGAGCCGACGCCCGTGCCTGCGCCGATCGCCACGCGGACGCCACCGGTGCCCGTGGCGACTACCAACCTGGAGCCGGTCACCACGGCACCAGGCCACCTGGAATCACCAGTTTCGTCCGAATATATAAGGGAACGTGGTCATGCATCTTGATGAGCACGCCCTGGCGCGGCCGCGACAGGCTAATGGCATGAACCCGATCCGGCTGCTGCTAGCCGACGACCACCTCATGATCACGGAAGCGCTGGCCTCGCGGCTTTCGGCAGTGCCGGACATCTGGGTCGCCGGTCGCTGCGCTGCGACGGACCCCAACCTGTTCGCGATCGTGAAGGGGGTCCGGCCGGATGTGATCGCCATCGAGGCTGAGCCCTTCGGCAGCGGCATCGGCGAGACGATAGCCCGGCTTGGCGCGCTCAGCCCGGATGTGCGCGTCGTCATTCTGAGCGCGGACAGAAACGTGGCGCATGCCGTCGCCGCGGCCCGCGCTGGCGCCGCCGCGTGGGTGGCCAAGGAGCAGGATGCCGCGGAGTTCGAGTCGGTGATCCGGGGCGCGGCCCTGGGGTACTCGTCGTACCCGCCAGACATGCTGGGCGAGATCCTGCGCAGTCTGCGCGCGGACGCCAGCCGCGACGGTAACGACCTGGAAGTGCTCAGCTCGCGTGAGACCCAGGTACTGCAGGCGATGATGACAGGCCGGCGGGGCCGCCAGATCGCGAGCGATCTGCATATCTCAGCGGACACCGTGCGGACGCATACGCAGAACATCTACGCCAAGCTTGACGTGCACAGCCGGCTGGAGGCCGTGAGCGTGGCCCGTGCGGCCGGCCTGGAGCCGCTCGAAGGCGTCGGCGGCTCGTGACCACCAGGGTCGTGACGGTTATCACCCGGCTCGAGGGCGGCGCCGGTGCCCTGGCGTTGCGCGGGGTGCTCGGCCTGGACCGGGCCGAATTCGAGCCGGTCATCGTCACCGGCAGCGGCGGCATGCTGGTCGAGCAGGCCGCGGCGCACGGCGTCGAGGTCGTCGTGAACCCACGGCTGAAGCCGACCATCGACCTAGTCAGCGACCTGCGCGCCACGCGCTGGCTCGCGTCAGCGCTGGCCGATCGCCGGCCGGATGTGGTGCACACCCACTGCGCGAAGGCCGGGACGATCGGCCGCCTCGCCGCCCGGCGGGCCGGGACCCGCACAATCGTGCACACCTATCACGGGTTCCCGTTCCACGAATTCCAGTCGGCCGCCAGGCGGCGTGCCTACGTCGAGGTCGAACGGCGCCTCGGCAAGTTCACCGACGTCGGCATGTGCGTCGGCACGGGTGTTGCGGTGGAGGCAATCCGTCGCGGGCTCGTCGCGCCCGAGCGGGTGCGGACGATCGGCGTGCCGGTCGATGAAGCGGTCAGGGCTCGCCGGCCAGCCGATGTGGCCCGGGCCCGGCGGCGGCTCGGCATCGCGGACGGCGACCTGATCGTGGGCGCCGTCGGTCGCCTGACCTATCAGAAGGCACCCGAGGATTTCGTCACAGCGATCAGCGCGCTTCGCCGGCGGGATGTCGTCGGCGTCTGGATCGGCGGCGGCGAGCGTGCCGCCGCGACAGCGCGACTGGCGCGGACGGCCGGCCAGCGGATCGTGCTATGCGGCGACCGCAGTGACGTCGCGGACTTGCTGCCGGCGTTCGACGTCTTTGCACTGCCGAGTCGCTACGAGGGCTTGCCAACGGCGATCGCCGAGGCCATGGTGACCGGCGTGCCTGTGGTCGCTACTGCGGTGAACGCGGTGGCGGACCTGGTGGAGCCAGGAGTCACCGGCCTGCTTGTCCCCCCGGAACGGCCAGACTTGATGGCGTCTGCGGTGCGTTACCTGCTCGACTCGCCAGCCGAAGGGGCCAGGATGGCGAAGGCTGCTCGCAGCCGGATCGGGGCCAGGTACGGCGTGCCGGCCCTGTGTGCGGCGCTGGCGGCGGCGTACTGCCCGGATGCTAATCGGGCCAGCGACGACTGGTGCGAGCCCCCAGTGGGAAGGCTCGAGGACGCCACATAGGCTAGCTAGCTAGTTACGACCTGACTACGCTGCGTACGATCCGGCCGGGGATGGCCATGATCGTCGGGCCACGCCGAGGTGCGCCGGCGTCCAGGGGGGCCAACTCCTAGCACGGGGGAATGACGCACGGTGACTGGACTATCGCTGAACCATCAGCTCGCGCAGCCCGGACCGGCGCACGCGGCTGATGGCGAGCTCAACGTCCGTGGCCTCCTGCATGACCTCGGTCACCAGCTCATGACTCTTTCGCTGCTCGCCGATGCCGTCCGCGACGATAGTGCGCTATCTGCGGATTCCCGGCAGCGGATGGAACTGGTGATGCAGGAGATGTTTCGCATTGTCGACATCATCGCCGATGCCATGCCGACGGACGCGCGGCCGGCCAAGCCCAGCCCGGTCGACATACGCACGTTGGCCAACGAGGTAGCGCAACTGGCTGACCTTGCCTACGACACGGCGGTGACCGTAGCGCCGGGCAGGCCCGCGGTCCTGCACGTCAGTGCATCACTGCTGTGGCGCGTCCTGGCCAACCTCGTGGATAACGCCGTTCGTGCCGCCGGGCCTGGCGGCCGCGTCACGATCAGGATTGACCAGGAACTCCAGACGGCGCTGGAAGTCACGGACAACGGCCCGGGCCCCGGGGCTGGCCGACCTGGCGTGGCGGGCCTAGGCCTCACCGTCGTGCGCCAGCTGCTGGACTCTGCCGACGGCCGCCTGGACATCAGCGAGGCGCCGACCGGAGGTACCTGCGTACGAGTCACCTTCGGCGGCTCTTAAGCCCCAGTGCTTTTGCGAGTGACCGGCGCGGTTCATTTCATGCTGGACGCGGGCATCAGCACGGAGGAAGAAACGGGAGGGAATTGATGACCGAGATGTCTCTCGGCCGTAGTGAACGGACGCGCACGTCGTCGGCACCCGCAGCTCCGCCCACGTACATGCAGGTGAAAGGGACCAACGTCGAGAACGCGGTGCGCGCCGGGGCCCCGGTCAAGCTGCGCGCGGAGGTCGGCCACCCGATCAAGGTGGTGATAGGCGACGATCACGCGGTCTTCCTGGACGCGCTCGCCTGCGTGCTGGCCGAGCAGGGCTGCACTGTCACCAAATCGACCACCATTTCCGGCACCGTCAGTGCGGTCCGGCAGCGGCAGCCCGACGTCTGCCTCGTCGACCGGCACTTCGCGGCCGGTCAGGACGGGCTCGGGGCGCTCGGCGACATCTCCGGCGCGTGCCCGCGGACAAAAGTGCTGATCCTGTCCGCCGATGGCAATAGTGACTCCATCATGCGGGCGATGCGGGCCGGCGCAGCCGCCTATGTCCATAAAACGCGGGGCGTATCGGTGCTGAAGCAGACGATCGAGCGCGTGCTGCGCGGTGAGATCGTCATCGAGGTGCCGGCCGCGCCAGGCATCCGCCCTCAGCTGGCTCAGCAGCGGGATGCGCTGCGGCTCGCCGCGTACCTCACGGCCCGCGAACGGCAGTGCCTCGAGCTGCTGGTGGAAGGCCAGGACACGGCGGCGATGATCAGCCGCCTCGGCGTCTCGGCGGCAACCGTCCGCACCCACGTCCAGGCGCTGCTGACCAAGCTGGGCGTGCACTCCAGGCTCGAAGCCGCCGCCTTTGCGGTCCAGCACGGCCTGCTCGACGAGGCGCCGGGCCGGCGCGACCTGGCCAGCAGCTTCGCGAGCTAGCCCGGTGCGGATGATCCGTGCCGCCAGGCCGCCCTGGGGGCCGGACTAGACTTCGGCGCATGCCCAGACCACGCGTGTTCTCCGGCATCCAGCCGACCGCGGATTCCTTCCACATCGGCAACTACCTCGGTGCCCTGCGCCAGTGGGTTGCCCTGCAGGACACCCATGACACGGTGTACTGCGTGGTGGACTTGCACGCCATCACGGTCCCGCAGGATCCCGCTCAGCTGCGTCGCCGGAGCCGGGTGGCCGCCGCGCAGCTGTTCGCCGCCGGACTGGACTCGGAGCGGTCGATCGTGTTCGTGCAGAGTCACGTGCCTGAGCACGCCGAGCTGGCCTGGGTACTCGCCTGCATTACCGGCTTCGGCGAGGCCAGCCGAATGGTCCAGTTCAAGGACAAGTCGGCGAAAGGTGGCGCCGAGGCGGCGAGCGTGGGCCTGTTCACGTACCCGGTCCTGCAGGCCGCGGACATCCTTCTGTACGACGCCGATCAGGTACCGGTCGGCGAGGACCAGCGCCAGCACCTGGAGCTGACCAGGGACCTGGCACAGCGGTTCAACCACCGGTTCGGGTCGACGTTCGTGGTGCCGGGCCCGTACATCCTGGCGGAGGTCGCCAAGATCGCTGATCTCCAGGATCCGTCGATCAAGATGAGCAAGTCGGCCTCGTCGCCGCAAGGCATCATCGACGTCCTGGAAGACCCGGCGTCGATCCGGCGCAAGATCATGAGGGCGGTCACTGACGCCGACGGCGAGGTACGCGCCGACGAGGCGGCCAAGCCCGGCGTGACGAACCTGCTGCGCATCTACTCGGCGCTGACCGGCGAGCCCGTCGCCGGCCTGGAGACGCGCTACGCGGGCGCGGGCTACGGCACTTTCAAGAAAGACCTGGCTGAGGTGGTCGTCGACGCGTTCGCGCCGATCCGGGAGCGGACCGAGAAGCTGCTCGCCGACGAGCCTGAGCTCGACCGGCTGCTGGCCGCTGGCGCGATCAAGGCCCAGCCCATCGCATCAGCCACGATGGCTCGCGTGCGTGATCGCGTCGGGTTCTTGCCGGCCGCGATCCAGTAACGGGCCCGGTCTTAATTTCAGCCGCGGTCGCAGTCTCAGTCGCGTTCTCGGGCTGGCTGGCCGGGCGGCATCAGCGTGCTCGGCCCCGTTCCCTTTCTGATGTGTGAGGAAGGGATCTGCGGGTAGCTGCGCGCCGGCAGGTACCCCATCCCTCACGCCTGCCCAGGGAGTGATCATGATGGCAGGGACGCTTCGCGTCCGCCGCAGCCAGGGCGCGCTCAGCGGCGCGCTGCTGGTACTGCTCGGCATCTGGGGCGCGCTGATCCCCTTCGTTGGCCCTTACTTCCACTATGCGTACACGCCGGATCGCGCCTGGGTGGCGACGTCCGCGCGCATGTGGCTGGAGGTCCTGCCGGGCGTCGTCACCATGCTCGGCGGCATCGTCGTGCTGGTGAGCCGGTTTCGCCCGACCGCCGTCTTTGGCGCGTGGCTGGCGGCGCTGGCCGGCGCCTGGTTCGCGGTGGGCGACGTGCTCGCCGGGCGGTGGGCCCGTCTGCCGCAGCCCGGAACGCCGGCCGGCGGCACTGCCCGGGCCGTGCTGGAGCAGATCGGCTTCTTCACTGGCCTCGGCATCGTGATCGTATTCGTGGCGGCGCTGGCGCTGGGCCGGTTCACCGTAGTGTCAGCTCGGCAGGGCGCGACCGCGGCTCGGCAGGACGCGACCGCAGCTGCGGAGAGCGCGACCGGAACTCAGGAGCGAGCGACCGGAACTCGGCAGCGCGCGACCGCAGGGACCGGCACCGCGGCCCGCTCGATGGCGAGAGTCCGGGCCGTGCCGGTGGTGCTGCGCGCCAGGCGGGACAGCGCCGCAGCTAATGCGGCGGCAGGCCGGGCGGCCGCAGAGGCAGATCTGGCCGAGGCCAAGGCTGAGCAGGAAAAGGCGGACGCCACCTAGGCCCAGTGATGCGGGCACAGTGATGCGGGCACAGTGATGCGGGCCCGGGCCCGCTCCGGACGCTGGCCAGCCCGGCGGGATCCGCGCTTAACTGCGGGCGATGTCGGGCGGTCAGCGTACGTCGGCGGGTCTGGGCCAGGCTGCCAAGGCCGAGCCCGGCGACGATGACGCCCGTCGCCGCCAGGACGTAGCTGGACCTGCTGACGCCCGAGCCTGGCTGCGCCGCACTCAGGGCAACGGGTCGGGCCGCGACGTCGGCCTGCGGATGCTGCGCCACGGTGGCTATCGCCAGCGGCGGCACGAGGGTGCCGACGGGCGTGACCTTGCCGTTCATGGCGAATCCCCAGTTCAGCAGCTGCTCGGCCGACGTGATCTCCTGCAGCGACGTGCAGTGCAGCACGGTCGCGATCAGCGTGACGCCGCCCCGCCTGGCCATTCCGACATACGTCGCCTCGGAGCTGACCGTCCAGCCGATCTTGCCGCCGATCCCGCCTTTGTACTTGGTGAGCAGGTAGTTCTGGTTGACCAGGGTTTCCCAGTCACCGGGCTTGATCTCGAACCTTCTGGACAGCGTCTCGTCGTACCGCATGAAGGCGGGCATGTTCAGCGCCTGCCTCGCGATCAGCGCCTCGTCATAGGCCGAGGTCACCTGACCGGCGGCGGGCAGGCCATTAGGGAGCTTGGCATCGACGTCATAGGCCTGAAGCTTGCGGGCCTCGGCGTTGATCAGCTCCATGCCCCCGGCGAACGAGCCCGTCGCCTGCGTGAGCGCGACTGCCGCGTCGTTCGCCGAGATCAACAGCAGCGCATCGAAAAGGTCGGAGACCTGGTAGGCGCGGCCGGGAACGAGCCCGGCCGAAGCCGGCTCCTGCGAGGCCGCCAGCTGGCTGGTGACCGCCATGCCGTTCGGGTTCAGCAAGGGGATCAACGTGATCGCGGTGAGTACCTTGAGCGTGCTCGCCGGGCCGAACTCGCCGTGCGGATCCTTCGCGGCCAGCACCTGGCCGGTGCTGGCGTTCGCGATCACCCAGGCCGAAGCCGGGATGTTCGGCAGCGGCATGCCGCCCTGAGCGGGCTGCTCCACGACGGTGCCCTGGCTGGCCATCAACGGTCCGCCGACGACGCTGGCAGCCACGCTGCCCGGACTGGGGATGGCCGCGGCAGCCGCGGTCGGGGAGGCCTGCGGCGGTGGCGAGGCGCCGGCGGACGCAGCGACGGGGACGGCCAGGGCGGCAAGTGCCGCGCCAACGGCGATCGCCGTGGCAGGCAGGCCGTTTCCGAGCCTCATCCCCGGGCTCTCAAGTGCATGTGGGTCACGCAGTGTGAGCTTCCCATCCGAGCCACAGTTGGCACGCGCGATATTCCGGCCGTATCAGGCGCAGGCGTGACGACCCCGAAACGACTTTGCGAAAGCTTGTGCTGCGCGACGTCGGCTGATGGGCGGCTGCCAGCTAATGGGCGCAGGTGGCGTACTTCACAACGGTGAGCCGAGCGCGATCGCCGTAGGCTGGCACTATGAGTCGCACTTCGGAGTCTGGCGCGCCGATCGAGGGTGTCTACGGGCCCAAGGATGTCGCGGGCCTTGACCCGGCGGCCGACCTGGGCGAGCCGGGCACATTCCCGTTTACCAGAGGCGTGTACCCGACCATGTACCTGACCCGGCCGTGGACGATGCGTCAGTACGCGGGTTTTTCCACCGCGGCGGACTCCAACCGGCGGTACCACCAGCTGATCGCGGCGGGCACGACCGGACTGTCGGTGGCCTTCGACCTGCCGACCCAGATGGGATACGACTCCGACGCCGAGCAGGCGCGCGGCGAGGTGGGCAAAGTCGGAGTTGCCATCGACTCGCTCGAGGACATGAGGCTGCTCTTCGACGGCATCAGGCTCGATCAGGTATCGACCTCGATGACGATCAACGCACCCGCCGCGCTATTGCTGCTGCTGTATCAGCTGGTGGCGGAGGAGCAGGGGGTCAGCCCGGCAGCGATCTCCGGCACGATCCAGAACGACATCCTGAAGGAGTACATCGCGCGCGGCACCTATATCTATCCGCCGCAGCCGTCACTCCGCCTCGTCGCCGATACGTTTGCCTACTGCCGGGCCGAGATTCCGCGCTGGAATACCATTTCCATCTCCGGCTATCACATGGCGGAAGCCGGCGCCACGCCGGTGCAGGAGATCGCGTTCACGCTGGCCAATGCGCGCGAATACGTGCAGGCTGCGATTGCGTCCGGGCTCGCGGTCGACGAATTCGCGCCAAGGCTTTCGTTCTTTTTCGTCGCCAGGACCACGCTGCTGGAGGAAGTCGCGAAGTTCCGCGCGGCCCGGCGCCTGTGGGCCCACATCATGCGCGATGAATTCGGCGCGCAGGATCCGCGGTCCCAGATGCTCCGGTTCCACACGCAGACGGCTGGCGTCCAGCTCACAGCGCAGCAGCCTGAGGTCAACTTGGCGAGGGTTACGCTCCAGGCGCTGGCCGCAGTACTCGGCGGGACTCAGTCGCTTCACACGAATTCCTACGACGAGGCGATTGCGCTGCCGACGCAGAAGGCAGCCACGCTGGCGCTGCGGACCCAGCAGGTGCTGGCCTTCGAGACCGATCTGACCGCCACCGTTGACCCGTTCGCCGGCTCCTACGCGATCGAGGCCATGACCGACGACATCGAGGCGCGGGCGCGCGACCTGCTGGCTGAGGTGTCTTCGCTCGGCGGCGCCGTGGCCGCTATTGAGCAGGGCTTCCAGAAGGCGGAGATCGAGCGGTCCGCATACCGAATCGCGCGCGAGGTCGACTCGGGTGAGCGCAAAGTCATCGGGGTTAACGCCTTCACTAGTGAGCAGGAAGAGCCATACGAGCCGCTGCGGCTGGATCCGGCCATCGAGCAGGAACAGGCGGCGCGGCTGGCCGAGCTGCGCGATCGCCGGGATTCCGCCGAGGTCCGGCGCCGTCTGGATGACGTCAAAAGCGCCGCGAATACCGATGGAAACCTCCTGTACCCGCTGCGTGCTGCTTTGCGCGCGCTGGCCACAATCGGGGAAGTCAGCGACGCGCTGCGCGATGTCTGGGGCGTCTACAAGCCGCCTGAGGTCTATTAGCGGCCAGGAGCGACTGGCCTCATAAGGCTCTGAGCAGGAGAGAAGAGTCGCGCTGGCAGCACGCGACAATCCCGCATCCGCAGCGGATCGCCAATCTGAGCGGTACGATGCTGCCCAGAAGAGCGGATCTCGTAAGCGATTGTCGAGATGCCTCGGGGGCGCCTGCGGGCGCCCTCGATAATCTTGCCAGTCACGTCGATGTACGTGCGAGCAGGGTGCGCGGACTCGCGGGCACGTGCGGATAGGTTTGGCGGCAGTACAGGCTGGTACCTAGCGCGAGTGCACTGCCAGTGTCACCTGTCGCGTTTTTCCCGGTGCGTGGCGCCGGGACAGTTCTGGAGCGGGCATGTTACCGGGCCTGGACCTGGGGGCTGATGCCAACGCCGGCATCGATCTCCTGTCCCGGCGACGCTTGCTAGCGGGCTGGAGTGAAGACGAGGTTCTGATGGATACGCCGCTCAGCGCCGGCATCGACTGGCGCAGAAGAATCGCCCGGCAACCCGAGCCAGGATGTCTCGTTGCCCACGGGGAGGCAGCGCATGGCTGAGCGTGATCTCGAAGGGGAACTCGACGCGTTCCTCACCGGACATGGGCCGGAGCTCATCGAGTTCCGGCGGGATCTGCACGCGCACCCTGAGACCGGATATCACGAGTACCGGACCACGAGGCGGATCGCGCTCCGGCTTGAGGCGGCGGGCCTTCGCCCGGCGATCTTGCCTAAGGGCACCGGCCTCACCGTCGACATTGGCGAGGGCGCACCTGGCGAGCCAGTCGTCGCGCTGCGCGCCGATATCGACGCCCTGCCGATCAATGACGAGAAGGACGTGCCGTACCGGTCTCTCAACCGAGGCGCCTGCCATGCGTGCGGACACGACGTGCACACCGCCATCTTGCTTGGCACCGGACTGTTCCTGGCTCGCGCTGCGGCCGCGCGCGTCCTGCCCGGCAAGGTGAGGCTGATCTTCCAGCCCGCCGAGGAGGTGCCTGGCGGGGCTATCGACGTGATGGCGGCCGGAGGCATCGCATCGGTCGATCGCATCTTCGCGCTGCATTGCGACCCTCGGCTCGACGTCGGCAAGATCGGCACCAGGACCGGTCCGATCACGGCGGCGTGCGACAAGCTCACGGTCAAGGTCACCGGTCCGGGGGGCCACACGGCGCGACCGCACCTGACAGCTGACCTGGTGTACGCGCTCGGCAAGATCATTACCGAACTGCCGGCTGCGCTGTCGCGCCGGGTCGACCCCCGCTCCAGCCTCAGTCTGGTCTGGGGTCGGGTGAGCGCGGGCACCGCGGCCAACGCGATTCCCGATGACGGCGTGGTCGAGGGCACCGTCCGATGCCTGGACGATGCCGCCTGGCACGACGCACCCGATCTCGTCAAGGCACTGCTGGAGTCGGTGGCGAGCGCCTATGGCGTGGTGCCGGAGATCAGCTACCAGCGCAACGTGCCGCCCACGGTGAACGAGGCCATCAGCACTGCGATGTTCGAGGCCGCCGCCGATCGGGTGCTCGGTCCTGACTCCATCACTGAGGCGCCGCAGAGCCTCGGCGGTGAGGACTTCGCCTGGTACCTGGATTCGATTCCGGGTGCCCTTGCCCGGCTGGGCACGAGGACGCCAGGTTCGGCCAGCGACTTCGACATCCATCAGGCCGTATTTGACGTCGACGAGCGGGCTATCGGCTACGGCGTGCGGCTCATGGCCGCAACAGCGCTCACTGCGATGCACGACGGCGGCGCGATCGCGCCGGGCACTGTCCCTGGCGCGACCGCCAGCCAGGAGCAGATAACTGATGCCGCTGTCACCTGAGCCGTGGGCGCCGCCATCAAGCGCCGCCATCACCTGAGCCGTGCGCTGACGGGCTAACGTCGGCAGGCTGAGGCTGGACGGGCACAAATCGACCGGGGCCGGTCATTGCGCATACAGTGAGGGGCCGAGTTCGCGGCTCCCAGGTCGTGCGGTCTGGTGACGGCCGTGGCTTAGCAGGCCGCTTTCGGGTCCGAGCTGAGCTAGTGGAGTGGCAGGTGACATCCATGTCGTCCCAGGCCGATGAGGCACCCCTGCCCGGCCGTGCGCCTTCGGCGCCGCGACCGGCGGATGCCGGATCGCTGCCCGACCCGGCACCGGCGCCTGCGGTTCAGCCTGGGTCCGCGGCTGCGGTTCAGCCCGAGTCCGCGGCTGCGGTTCAGTCCGGGTTCGCGGCTGCCGTTCAGCCCGGGTCCGCGGCTGCCGTTCAGCCCGGGTCCGCGCCTGTCGCAGCGACGCTGGTGGCTCCCTCAGCCGAGCCTGCCCTCGAAGCAGCGCCGGCGACCAGCCGCCGCACCGCCCGGCGCGGCGCAGCCACAGCCAGCCTCCCTTGGCGAGCGGCCGCCGACGGCAAGACCGTCTATCGCCGCGGCGGACCGCTTGCGTTGTGGTGGCTGTGGGTCGCGTTCGCGGTTTTCAACTTTGTCGACGTGGGCGTCCGGGATCATGACTACTTCTCTTGGGAGCTGACGGCCGGACTGCTAGCGGTGACCGCGGTGGTGTACGCCTGCGCCCTTCGCCCACGGGTCGTCGCCGAAAACGAGGCGATCCGCGTGTACAACCCCTACCGCGACCACCTGGTGCGCTGGGGCGCGCTGAAGGGGGTCTTCCTCGGCGACTCGGTGGAGCTCACCTGCGCCCGCACGAGTCCGGAGAAGGACAAGACCATCTACTGCTGGGCGCTGTATTCAGGGCGCCGCTCGCGGCGGCGCGCTCAGCTGCGCTCGGAGCGGCACGAGGCCCGCGTGACCTGGCGGACCGCGGCGGAGATCAGCGAGCACAAGCAGCCGGACGCAGTGAAGGTGATGGCTGCCGAGCTTGGCCGCAGGTCGGCTGAGGCCAAGGAGCGCGGAGCGCCGCAAGCGACGATCGAGAGCCAGTGGGCCTGGCTGCCCGTCGCCTACCTGCTGGTCCCGGCTGCGCTTCTGCTCGCGCTCGTGCTGGCCAAGTAGGTCTGCGGCAGAGAAGCCCCCCGAGGAACCTGCCGGGCCCGCGGAGCCCTGCCGTGCCAGGTAGGCGCGCTGGGTGCCTATCGCGTGGCTCCGGGCCACCCGCCCGGCCCTAGTTTCCTGACGACGCGCTCGGACGGCTGCGCAGCCAGGCCACGTAATCCGACGGGGCGCCGGCCGCCTCCGCCGCATCAGCCATGATGCCGAGGTAACGCGGCGACGGCAGGCCGCCTTCGTAGTCGTCCAGTACATACAGCCAGGCGACCACGTCACCGTCGAGCGTGCTGACGCGCACCTTCGACTTGCGGTAGTAGCCCAGGGTGGCGCCATCCCACCGGTCGAGCGCTTGCTCGTCGGCTTCTGAGACCTCATAGAGGACGACGAAGACGCGATTGCCCTCGTCCTCGACGACGGTGGCCAGCGCCCCTTCCCAGCCAATGTCCTGCCCGCCGAAGGTCAGCCGCCAGCCTTCCAGCCAGCCGGTGCCCTCCTGGGGTGAGTGCGGGCAGCGGTGCGCCATCTGCGCATGGTCCATGTTGCTGCCGTAAGCCGCGTATATCGCCACGATGGACAAGCGTACGAGCCTGTTGGGGTTCGCTGGTGGTGAACGCGGCCGTAGCGCATCGCACGCGGTGCCGCTGTCGTCGTCGCGGCCCGGATGCGACACAATTAGACAACGTGAGCCAGCCGCACGCGAGGATAGCGATCATCGGCGGCGGACCGGGCGGATATGAAGCCGCCCTGGTCGCCGCCCAGCTCGGCGCCGAGGTGACCGTCGTCGAACGGGACGGTCTTGGCGGCGCCTGCGTGCTCACCGACTGCGTGCCATCCAAGACCCTCATTGCCACCTCCGGGATGATGGCTGCGCTGGAGGGCTCGGCCAGCCTGGGTATCCGCGTCAATGCGACCGGGAACGGCGCCGCCCTCCTCGATGCACCCCGCCTGTACGCCAGGGTCCGGTCGCTGGCCAGAGCCCAGTCCGCCGACGTGGCATCACGGCTGTCGGGGGAGGGAGTCAAGGTCATCTCGGGGACAGCCCGGCTGGCCGGCCCGCACCGAGTCGTCGCCGGTGACACCGAGATCGAGGCGGATGCGGTGCTCATCGCAACCGGCGCGCAGCCGCGGGTGTTGCCGGGCTCTGAACCAGACGGCGAGCGCATCCTGAACTGGCGGCAGCTGTACGACCTGGCTGAGCTGCCGCCTGAGCTGATCGTGGTTGGCTCGGGAGTGACGGGCGCTGAGTTCGCCAGCGCCTACCAGGCCCTCGGATCGCAGGTCACGCTCGTCTCGTCGCGCGACCGGGTGCTGCCGCAGGAGGACGCGGACGCGGCCGTGGTCGTGGAGGATGTGTTCCGGCGCCGCGGCATGACTGTTCTCAGCCAGTCCAGGGCTGAGCGCGTCAGCCGCACTGGCGACAGCGTGGCGGTCACGCTGAGCGACGGCCGGACGGTCCGGGGCACGCACTGCCTGCTCACGGTGGGGATGGTGCCGAACACTGGCGGCCTAGGCCTGGCCGAGGCTGGCGTCGACGTCGACAGCCGCGGCTTCGTCCATGTCGATAAGGTCTCGCGGACGTCTGCGCCAGGTGTATATGCGGCTGGCGACTGCACGGGCGTGCTGATGCTGGCGTCGGTAGCTGCCATGCAGGGCCGCATCGCGATGTGGCACGCCCTTGGCGAGGCGGTCAAGCCGCTGCGCCTCACGAACGTGGCGGCGACGATCTTCACCGAGCCCGAGATCGCTACCGTGGGGGTGCCTGAGCAGGCGGTTGACGCGGGCGAAATCCCGGACGCCGTCGTGGTCAAGCTTCCGCTTGCGACGAACGCCAGGGCCAAGATGCAGGGTTTCCGCGACGGCTTTGTGAAGCTGATCGCGCGGCGCAGCAGCGGCACCGTGCTAGGCGGCGTCATCGTGGCACCGCGCGCAAGCGAGCTGATCCTCGGAATCTCGCTCGCAGTCGAGCGCCAGCTGACCGTCGACAACGTCGCGCAGACGTTCGCCGTGTACCCATCGCTGTCCGGCAGCATCACCGAAGCCGCGCGCAGGCTCATGCAGCCAGCCGAGGACTCCCCGTAAGCCGCAAATCGGGCAGATCTTGACGCCGGGCGCATCCGGGGAGTGCAGTGCCCCGAACGCGTGTTCCGCTGGTACGAAGTCTTCGTACCGGACGTACACGCATTCGCAGCTGTCCATGAGCGACGCCCGAAATGCACGGTCTGCGGCCGGGCGTCCGGCGGCGACATCTCCATACTGGTGGCGAAAGGTCAGCCCTAGTGGGTCGGGCGGCCGAGATCGGGGTCGTCCGGGACTTCCAGTCCGTGCTGACGCAGGCGCGTCGCCCGGATGTCGTCTGCGTAGGCAGCCACCGTGAAGACGCTGCCGCACAGAATGAGCAAGCACATCATGACGGCGAACCAGGCCGGGGCAGGTGACAGTAGCAACAGCAGCACCGCGACGAGCGCGCAGATCGGGATGATGAGTGCCAGGTGCCGCAGCACCGTCCGGCCGCGCCAGCCAGCGTCGGTCAGCTCATGCCGCACCCAGTCCAGGTTCTCAGCTGGCAGCCGGAAGCCGGCCGAGAACTTAAGCCAGGAAAGGACGCCGGGATCGCCGGGCAGCCTGGTCATCAGCGCAGCTGGCAGATCACGGCTCCGGCCGGTACCGTCTGGCCGACGCTGATCGACAAGCCAGTCACTACTCCGGCCTTGTGCGCGGTCAGCGGCTGCTCCATCTTCATCGCCTCCAGCACCACGATGGTGTCGCCGACAGCGACCTGCTCGCCGTCGGCAGCGACGATCTTGACGATCGTGCCCTGCATCGGGCTCACGAGCTCGTCACCGCTCTGCCCGCCGCCGGCCGCGCCCCCGGCGCCGCCGCCGCGGCGTCCGCCGCCTTTCGGCCGCGCCAGGGTCGCCGTCGCTGCGCCGCCACCGCCCAGGCCCGCCGGCACCGTAACCTCAAGCCGCTTGCCGCCGACCTCCACCGTGATCCGCTCCCGCGGCTCGGGATCACTGGCCGCCCCGGCGGCGCCGCCCGAGTACGGCGGGATGTCCCCGGCGAACTCGGTCTCGATCCAGCGCGTGTGCACACGGAACGGTTCGCTGGTGAAGGCCGGATCGCAGACGACGGCACGATGGAACGGCAGCACTGTCGGCATGCCGTCAATTTCGAACTCGGCCAGCGCGCGCCGGGCCCGTTCCAGCGCCTGCGTCCTGGTCGCGCCCGTCACGATGAGCTTGGCGATCAGCGAGTCGAACGCCTGCGGCACCGTCATCCCGGCCGTGTAACCGGCATCCAGGCGGACGCCAGGACCCGATGGCTGCCGCCAGCCGGCGATCGTGCCCGGCGCGGGCAGGAAACCGCGGCCGGGGTCCTCGGCATTGATCCGGAACTCGATCGAATGGCCGCGCACCTCGGGGTCGGAGTAGGTCAGTGGCTCGCCGTCAGCTATCCGGAACATCTCCCGGACCAGGTCGATGCCGCTGACTTCCTCGGTGACAGGGTGCTCGACCTGGAGGCGGGTGTTCACTTCCAGGAACGACACAGTGCCGTCCTGGCCGATCAGGAACTCGCAGGTGCCGGCGCCCACGTAGCCCGCCGCCCGCAGGATGTCGGCTGAGGCCGTGCGTAGCTGCTTGTCCTGCTCCAGAGTAAGGAACGGGGCCGGAGCCTCCTCCACCAGCTTCTGATGGCGGCGCTGAAGCGAGCAGTCCCTGGTGGAGACGATCACGACGTTGCCGTGGGCGTCGGCGAGGCATTGGGTCTCGACGTGCCGCGGCTTGTCCAGATAGCGCTCGACGAAGCACTCGCCGCGGCCGAAGGCGGCAACAGCCTCGCGGACCGCTGACTCAAACTGGCTGGCAATCTCGTCGATCGTCCAGGCGACCTTCAGGCCGCGGCCGCCGCCGCCGAACGCCGCCTTGATCGCGATCGGCAGTCCGTACTCGGCCGCGAACGCGACTGCCTCGTCGGCGCCGCTGACTGGGCCTTCTGTACCGGCGGCGAGCGGCGCCCCGACCTGCTTGGCGATGTGGCGCGCCTGCACCTTGTCTCCGAGCGCCTCGATCGCGGCTGGCGGTGGCCCGATCCAGGTCAGCCCCGCCTCGATGACCGCGCGGGCGAAGTCGGCGTTCTCGGCCAGGAAGCCGTACCCGGGGTGCACAGCGTCCGCGCCGCTGTCAGCGGCTGCCTTGAGGATCTTGCCGATGTCCAGGTAGCTCTCGGCCGCGCTCACCCCGCCGAGCGCGTACGCCTCGTCGGCCATGGTGACGTGCAGTGCATCCAGGTCAGCCTCGCCGTACACGGCCACGCTGACGAGGCCGGCGTCGCGGCAGGCCCGCACGATCCGCACCGCGATCTCGCCACGGTTGGCGATCAGGACCTTGTGCACCGCATCGTCTCCTTTCGACTGTGAGGAGTCTAGGTGAGACAAGGGCCGCAGCGACGGCTGCCGTCAGCCGTCGACGCTCTCGCCCTGCGCCGGCACGTCTAGTGCGGGAGGGCGCTCGCCCGCCAGGCGCCAGGCCCGGCCGATAGTGGCGGGCGCATCAGGTGATCTCTCGCGGCCCACCGGGCGCCGCCGGCGCGCTTGGGGAGCGGACGCTGACTGGCGCCGCGCGCCAGGGCGCCGATCACGACGGTGACGGCGGCAACCTCCGCAGCCGTAGGTGCGCCGCGGACCACCGTGAGCAGCGGTGGTGCCTGCGCGGCAGCGGGTTCAGCCGGACCGTGCGACATGAACTCAGCCCTTCGACTTGCCGACACCGAGGCCAAACTGGCGATGCACCCTAGCCCAGAAGGCGTCCCGCAGCCACTCCCTAGCCTCCTGATAGGCACGAAGCGAGAGTCCTAGCTCCTTCTCGGCGTCGACGAGGAGCTCCTTGTCGATGACCGGGGGCAGGATCGGGCCGGGTAGCAGATCGCGGATGTTGTCCTCGCCGCGCGTCAGGATCCACTTCTGCGCGACGTGCTCGCCAGCTTCCTCGACCCGTTCGCGGTCCGGGCCGAGCCGGGCCGATGGCAGATGCGGGACCGGGAACGGCCTGGAGAACTGGCGACTTGAGTGGCGTTCCCCGAATACCTGCGCCGGCGACGGCGCGCCCTGCACCGTCTGGGCCGGGGCCGGCTGGCCCGCCCGCGCGGGTCCGGGCTCGGCGGCCGTGGCGGGCGTCGGCTCGGGGGACAGCTGGCGGGTGAAGAACGGCTCGACAAACGAGCGTTCGAGCACGTCGACCGTGTCGGACTCCCACACCAGCCGCTCGGCCTGGTTCGTGCCATATGGCGGTTCGACGCCCCATAGGTGGATCCGGACGCCGAACGCCTGAGCCGCCTCGACGGCCGGCACCATGTCCTCGTCGCCCGCCACCAAGATCGCGTCGGTAATGGCCCGGTGCCTGGCCAGCGCCTCCATGTCGGCACGGATCTGGGCGTCCACGCCCTTCTGCTGGCCGCGGGCGTTCAGGTTACCGAGGCGTAGTTTGACCCATGGCATCTGGGCGATGACGCGCTGGTCGATCGTCGGCACCCGGTCCCTGGCTGCGTCGTACCAGTACACCCGCAGCAGCTCGCCCCGGACGTGATCCTCTGCGTGCCTGGTGAGCGCCTGGATGAGCTTGTCAGCGTCGACCCGGTACTCACGCCTGGAAGCCGCGCTGAACAGCAGCTCGCCAGCCGACGCGTAGATGTACCCGACGTCGACCATGATCGCGTAGCGGGACAGCAGCGGGAGCGCCGGGGCAGTCTCGGTCATAATACTGACGACTCTAATCGCTCTGGCGGCCCCGGAGCCGCCAGAAGGCAGTACCGCAGTGCGATCAGACGGTCACGATGTGCCGATCTCGGCTGGTCAGCCCGTTCGCCGGACCATGCCTGGGGCACCAGCGGCGAGGCGAAGCTGGCCCCGGCGACGACGCCTGACCTGGCCTAGAGCGGGATGGCGGCGACGCGTGACCGGCCTAGAGCGGGATGTTGCCGTGCTTCTTGGGCGGCAGGGTCTGCCTCTTGGTACGCAGCGCCCGGAGAGCCCTGGTGACCTGCGATCGGGTTTCGGCCGGCCTGATCACGGCGTCGACGTACCCGCGCTCGGCGGCGATGTAGGGGTTGAAGAGCGTGTCCTCGTATTCCGCTGACTTCTCCCGACGCAGCACGGCCCGCTCCTGCGGGTCGGCGACGGCGGCCAGGTCACGCCGGTACAGGATGTCGACGGCGCCGTCGGCGCCCATGACGGCGATCTGGGCCGTTGGCCAGGCCAGGTTGATGTCGCCGCCGAGATGCTTGGAGCCCATGACGTCGTACGCGCCGCCGTAGGCCTTGCGAGTGATCACCGTGATCTTGGGCACGGTCGCCTCGGCGTAGGCGTAGATCAGCTTGGCGCCGCGCCGGATGATCCCGCCCCACTCCTGGCCCGTGCCGGGCAGGAAGCCAGGCACGTCCACAAAAGTCAGCACGGGGATCCCGAAGGCGTCACAGGTGCGGACGAACCTGGCGGCCTTCTCCGAAGCGTCGATGTCCAAGGTGCCGGCCGAGTGCATGGGCTGGTTGGCGACGACGCCGACTGACGTCCCGTCGACCCGGCCGAACCCGACCAGCATGTTTTGCGCAAACCCGGCATGGATCTCCAGGAACTCGCCGTCGTCTAGGACGTGCGCGATGACCTGATGCATGTCATAAGGCTGGCGCGGCGAGTCGGGGATCAGCGTGTCGAGCTCGGCGTCGGAATCGGTGAGCTCGAGCGCGGCCGCCGGGTCGGCCGCCGCCGGTCCCGCCGGAGGCTCGTCGAGGTTGTTGGACGGCAGGTAGGACAGCAGCTCCCTGGCGAATTCCAGGCAGTCCTGCTCGTCGGCCGCCTGATAGTGGGCGACGCCGGATTTCACGTTGTGCGCGTGCGCGCCGCCGAGCTCTTCCTGGCTGACCTCTTCGCCGGTCACCGTCTTGATCACGTCCGGCCCGGTGATGAACATGTAGGAGGTCTTGTCGACCATGAGCGTGAAGTCGGTGATCGCTGGTGAGTACACCGCGCCCCCCGCGCAGGGGCCCATGATGAGGGAGATCTGCGGGATGACACCCGAGGAGATGACATTCCGGTAGAAGATTTCGCCATACAGGCCCAGCGCGACAACGCCTTCCTGGATCCGGGCGCCGCCGCTGTCGTTGATCCCGATCATCGGGCAGCCGGTCTTCAGCGCGTAGTCCATGACCTTGACGATCTTCTCGCCGAAGACCTCACCGAGGGAGCCGCCGTTGACAGTGAAATCCTGGCTGAACACAGCGACCGGGCGCCCGTCGATCGTCCCGTATCCGGTCACCACGCCGTCCCCGTACGGCCGGGTCGCGGCCATCCCGAAGTCAGTGGCCCGGTGCCTGGCCAGCTCGTCGAACTCGGTGAACGAGCCGGGGTCCAGCAGGATGGCGATCCGCTCGCGCGCAGTCATCTTGCCCTTGGCGTGCTGCCGCTCGACCTGGCGGGCGGCGCCCGCGTGCACCGCCTCGTACCTGCGCTTCTCCAGGTCAGCGACCTTGCCTGCAGTCGTGTGCAGGTTCGGCTCGGCCGGCTCGGAAGCGCCCAGGGGCGCGGATGCATCGTTGGCCATGCGGGACAGGTTAGGGCAGAACTACCGCCGGCTGCTGCGATGGGTGGCCAAGCCCAGCCCCGGCTGTGCCAGCAGCTCACCGCCCGCGAGAGGCTAGGCGCATGACCAGCACGACGCAGCAGCCGCAGCGGACGCCCTTGTCGGCGGCGTCCGTCCGGGCCGCGGTCCTGGCCGGATCCCGCTTGTACACCGCCGTGGACGTCGTCACGCAGACCGGATCGACTAATGCTGACCTGCTGGCAGCCGCCCGGGCAGGCGCGCCGGCCGGGACGGTCCTGGTAGCCGAGACGCAGACCGCGGGCCGCGGTCGGCTCGACCGCAGCTGGCAGAGTCAGCCAGGCGCCGCGTTGACCTACTCGGTGCTGCTCCGACCGGCCCGCGTGCCGCCTGCCAGCCGGGGCTGGCTGCCGCTGCTGACCGGCGTAGCGGTCGCCTCGGCGATCCGGACGGCCGCCGGGGTCGACGCCAGCCTCAAGTGGCCCAACGACGTGCTGGCCGTCTCGGGTGCGCCCGAGCACGCGGGCAAGCTGGCCGGCATCCTCGCTGAGCAGGCCGGCGATGCGATCGTCGTCGGCATCGGCCTCAACGTCAGCGCCAGCCAGGACGAGCTGCCGTCCGGCCAGGCCACGTCGCTGTGGCTCGAGGGCGCCGCGGACATCGGCCGGGAGGACATCCTCGTCGCCATGCTGCGCGAGCTCGAGCAGTGGTACCTGCGCTGGGCTGACGGTCCGGCGGCCGGGGACCCGGAGGCCTCCGGGCTGCGCCCGGCCTACCTGCTCGCCTGCTCGACCGTGGGCCGCGAGGTACGGGTCGAGCTGCCCGGCGGCGGTACCCTCGCTGGCCGGGCCTGCGACGTGGACACCGTCGGGCGGCTGCTGGTCGAGGCGGCCGATGGCATGCATGCGATCAGCGCCGGGGATGTGGTGCACGTCCGGCCCG
>DATHPF010000116.1:0-3163 GCA_035484155.1 Streptosporangiaceae bacterium | reverse complement strand
GTGCTTGGTTTCAAGCAGCACCTCGGAGCGGGCAGCGTCCAGTACCCACTCCCCCGCGAACGTGCCGTCCTGCAACAACGCCTGCAGGTCTGAGGGAGCCGACTCTTCGTGCGCTGTCATGCCATCCTCCGAACTCATTTCATCATCCGTATAGTGATCTCTGCCGTGCCCGTTCAAACGGCCGTGGCACGGCTACCGGGCCAACGATCAGATCGTCTACCTTGCCAAAGTCATCTGGATTGCAGGCATACCCGGGCAGTTCTCTCGCCGGCACGGCACATCGAAGCGGCCACTCGCCCGAACGCCCGCGCAGCCGCAGCATCGAATGGCAGCGGCTCGAAGTCAGCCTCAGCCTACCGGCGCAGATAAGGTCAAGCACCTCACGTTCGCGCCGGGCGCGGCTTGCAGGCCACAGCCCAGGGCCGACGGCGCCCGTCAGCCCGAGCGCTCCGCTGCCGGTCTGCAGGAAGTTCCTGCGGCTACTCCGGCTAGTATTCGACCACCTCGATGGCCGACATCATGCCGAGATCCTCGTGCCCCACGATGTGACAGTGCTCGACAAACTTGCCCGCGTAGTCGACGAAGTTCGACTGGAACGTGAGGGTGTCCCCGGCGCTCTTGGTGAGTACGTAGGTGTCGCGCCATAGCGGGGTCGACAGCGCCTTTCCGTTGCGCTTGATGATCTTGAACGGATTCGTGTGGATGTGGAATACGTGCGCGTGCTCCATCAGCTTGGGATCGAACGCGTTCTTGAGGGTCCACTCCTCCGCGGTGCCGAGCGGTACCCGGTACGGCGGCGCGGCCATGTCGTAGGGCTTGCCGTCGACGCCGAAGTTCAGGAACTGGTTGTCGGGCTTCCGCTGGACCGAGAAGGAGAAGTCCCGGTATCGCCTGATCGGCAGGATCGGCGGGTCAAAGGCCGGCAGCGCCGTTGGCAGGCCCATGGTCCGGCGATGGCCCGACACCTCGATGGTCATGACCATCCGCGAATCGAGCTCGCCCTTCAGCGTCGAGAACCCCGGCATCGGCATACCGCCGCTGGCGGGACCGGGCGATCCTGATTCCGGCATGCCGGGGATGTTGGGCTGGGTGCTGGAGCCCGGCGTGAGCACCAGGTCATAGCGGCCCGGCTTCCCGGCCTTGACCAGCAGCTCGACCCGGTTGCCCGGGGACAGCATGAGCACGTCGGTCTGGTCTGGCGCGGACAGGGTCAGGCCGTCCCAGGCCAGGACGTGGAAGTCGTGGTTCTTCAGCTGCAGCGACATGAAGTCGTCGGCGGACGCGTTCAACAGCCGCCAGCGCTGGACCTCGCCCGGATACATGTGCAGCCGCGGCGTGAGCACGCCGTTGACCGTGTACAGGTCGCGCGTCTTGGGGAAAAAATCCTGGTCGGGCGTCGGCTCGGGAATCGGGTCGAGCAGCTGGTAGTCGTCGCCGAGCTCGATGTTCTGCAGCACGATGGTCTTCTCCCGTGCCGCCGCGACCTCCTCGACTTCGTCGAGGTCGCCGCGCACGATGATCATCCCGGCCATCCCGGCGCGCAGCGCCTGCGTGACCCCGCCGTGGCGGTGCGGGTGGTACCAGAAGCTCCCAGCCGGGTGATCGGCAGGCAGCGGAATCTTCAGATGCTTGTCCTCGCCCGGCGGTATGTTAAGGAACACGTTGTCCGCATTGCCGCCCGGCGAGACGTGCAGGCCGTGAGTGTGCAGGTTCGTGTTTGTCCACTGGTGCGGCCGGTCCATATGCATCGGCATCGGCGGCAGCTCGGGCAGCCGGTTACGCAGATCCACCTTGAGCGTGTCACCCGGCCGGAGCTCCCAGGTGTAGCCGGGCACGACGCCGTCGAAGGTGTTGGTCTTCACCAGCTTCGGCGCGTTCATGTCGACGATGCCGCGACGGGTGGTCAGCCGGACCGAGAGCTCACCGTCCCGGCTGGACAGCACGCGAGGTTGCGGAAGGTCGGGCTGACGTGGTTTCCACGGTTTGCGCCCGTGCGTGCTGCCGCTGACGGTCCCGCGACGCTGGCCGGCCAGCGCGCCCGCGGCGACGGCGCCGACTCCGTATGTGATCGCCTGACGGCGCGAAATAGGATCGGGCATCGGTCAGCCCACCAGAGTCCGTGGCATTTGTCCCCCGATCAAGTGCGCGAACGGGGTAACGCTAGCGCGCCGATCGCCCAAATCTTCGCAAGCAAGCCGTGTCGTGCCGACTACGGCTTGTAATGACCGCCGGTGCTGCCGGTTGTGGCCCGCCGGGCAAGGCCGACAGGTCGGCGTCACGGCGCAGGTAGCCGTATCAAGAGCGGTCACCATCTCGTCCCAGCGCGTGGCGTCGCGCAGGACGGCGGTCAGCGCGTGGACCCTGCCCTTGGGCCCGCCGGTGATGTGCGGTTACGGGTCATGCGGCCCGGGTCGTGGCTCACCCGGCTAGTTCGGGTTCACGGACCGACGTCGGCGACCGCGCCGTGTCAGGTCAGCTCGCCGAGATACTGCGGCAGCATCTGGCGCCAGGTCGGCCAGTCGTGCGCCCACTGAGGGCCCCAGTTGTCTACGCGGTTGGGGATTCCTTTCGCGCCCAGGGCCGACGCCATCTGCCATGACTCGCCGATGTCCTCCCACGCGCCCTCGCCGGACGCGAGCACGACGTATCGTTGCCGCAGCCGGTCCAGCTGCGGCCCGTCCAGGCCCGGCAGGAACTGCAGCGGCGCTGAGAAGTACAGGTCCTGGTTCCAGGCCTGATCGTAGAAGCGCTCGATCCGATAGCTCCCGCTCATCCCGACGGCCGCGGAGAAGACGTCGGGATACCGGCATAGGACGGCCACCGCGTTGAATGCGCCGATCGAGGCGCCGGTGGTGATCACGTCCAGGGCCTGGCCGCCGAGATCCGCGTGGATCGCCGGCACGACCTCGCGCCGGATGCACTCATGGAACTGGGTCAGCAGCCAGGTGCGGTGCTCCGGGGAGCCCGCTTTGGTGACCATCGCCTGCCCGGCGACGCTGTCGACCGAGTACAGCTTGATCCGGCCCGCGGCGAGCAGCTGCCCGCACGCGCCGACCAGGCCGAAACGCTCGATCTCCTCGGCATCGCCGCCGGCGGACGGGAAAACCAGCACCGGTCTGCCTGAGGTCCCCCACCGCACGACCGTGATCTCGTCCTGGAGCCG
>DATHPF010000115.1:0-1815 GCA_035484155.1 Streptosporangiaceae bacterium | reverse complement strand
GGGCTGTGGATGCCGCAGGCAGACACCGCGATCGCCGCGGTGAACAGCAAGCTCAGGGGCGTCTACCCGCTGGACCCGCTGGAGAACCTCTACCCGCAGGACTGGTACTTCGTGAAGTAACAGACCCCGGACCCCCGCGCGCCCAGCATCTGCCAGGTGCGCGGGGGTTCTTAGCGGCGCTGCAGCCGGACGTCTAGCGAGTCGCGCAGGCCGTCGCCGATGAAGTTGAAGGCGACCACCGTGAGCACGATCATCAGGCCGGCCGGGTAGATCTCCCACCAGTAGCCGTCGTACAGGAAGTTGACCCCGTTCTCCAGCATCCCGCCCCACGTCGCGGTCGGCGGGGGCAGGCTGAAGCCGAAGTAGCTCAGCACCGCGAGGATCGAGATCGCGTCGGCGACCTGGAACGTGGCGTTCACGACGATTGTGCCCACCGTATTGGGCACCAGGTGGCGGATGATGATCCGGCCGGACCGGCCGCCCATCGTCCTGACCGCCTCGACGTACTCCCTGACCCGCAGGCTCAGCGTTTCCCCGCGCACCAGCCGCGCCGGGCCCAGCCAGGACAGCAGCGAGAGAACCAGGATGAGCAGCACCAGCGTCGGCTTGAACTCCGTTGCCAGGTCGATGAACAGGTACACGACCGGGATGGCGAGCAGGATGTCGACGAAGCGCATCAGGATCGTGTCGGCCAGGCCGCCGAAGAAGCCGGAGATCACGCCGTAGAGCACACCGATCACGGTCGCGACCAGCGCGACGGCGAAGCCCACCTCCAGCGAGCTCTGGCCGCCGGCCATGAGCCGGCCCAGGATGTCGTATCCCAGGTTGTCGGTGCCCAGCGGGTGCTTGGCGCCTGGCCGCTCGTTTACCAGCAAGAGATTCGTGGCGACCTGGTTCGTGTGATAGAAGAGCGGGCCGACGAAACAGAACAGGACCACCGCCACGACCAGGATGAGCCCGGCAAGCGCGAGCTTGTTCTCCACGAACGCACGCAGGATCATTCGCCAGCCAGCGTCATGCCGGATCGCCTCGCCACCCTCGGGGGTGGCGCCAGGCCGGGCTTCGGCCGTGATGTCAGTCATAACGCACCCGTGGATCCAGGACCGCGTAGGCGACGTCAGCGATCAGGTTGCCGAGCACGGTCGCCACGGCCACAAGCACGGTGATGCCGAACACCACCGGGTAATCGCCGTTCACAGCGGCGTTGAAGTACGCGAGCCCGACTCCGGGGAAGTTGAACAGCTGCTCGATGATCAGCCCGAACGTCAGAATGCCCGGTATCGATATCCCGACCAGCGTGGCGACCGGGATCAGCGAGTTGCGCAGCAGGTGCCGGGACAGGATGGCGCTCTGCCGCAGCCCCTTGGCACGAGCGGTGCGTATGTAGTCCTGCGTCAGGGTGTCGATCGCCGAGGATCGCATGTAGCGGCTGAACAGCGCGACCGTGACCAGCGTCAGCGTCGCGACCGGGAGCACGAGGCCGCTGGGGTCGGCCAGCACCCCGCCGATCGTCGACGCCTGAGGCGCCTCAGCCGGCAGCAGCCTGAGGTTGACCGCGAAAGCCGCGATCAGCAGCAGCCCCAGCAGGTACGCCGGCATGGAGTACAGAACGAACGCGATGCCCGTGGCGGTGTAGTCGGTCAGCTTGTTACGCCGGACCGCCTGCACGATGCCGAGCGGGATCGCGATCAGGAGCGCGAGCACGAGCGACACGCCGACCAGGACAATGTCATTGGGCAGATCGTGCACGACGATGGCGTCCACGGTCATGTTCTGCTTGAACGAGAAGCCGAGGTTGCCGTGCAGCAGCTGATT
>DATHPF010000114.1:0-11752 GCA_035484155.1 Streptosporangiaceae bacterium | reverse complement strand
GAACAACCGCGCTGCACAAGGCGGGCGACCTGATGCCAGTCGGCATAGTCGGCGTCGACCTCGGCCAGCGCGTCGGGAACTCCGAGTCGCCTGAGCTGAGTGACCCGCCAGTCGTGCACGAGGCTGTCGCCCGCGTCGATGAGCTTGTGCTGAGGCTTCATTGGTCCTCTCCTTTTCCTCAGTAACCAATCGATACGAGCGTCACGCCGGCCGGGGTGAGCTGCCGTCACACCGATAGGGCGATGTGGGGGCCAGCCGGACGGCTCGCCGGTGCGGGCTGGCTGGACGAGAGATCACGACGATGAGGTGACGCGAAATCACCCTGCCGCCGCTGAGGCTGGGGTTTGGGCAACGGAGGCGGTCGCGCATCAGCGACCTTGATGCCAGGGGGCGACGGTGATGGGGCGAGGCAGTACGGAGAGTCCGGCGCAGCCAAGCGGGACCGCGCCGCCCGAGGAGACCGGGCGCAAACGTCGCAGCCCGGACCGCACGCTGGTCCTTGCCGTGGTCGGGCTAATCGTGGTGGTAGTGGCGTTCTTCTCCAGTTATGCGAGCGCACTCGGGAAGCCGACGGCCCATCACCTACCGGTCGCTGTCACCGCACCGCCCGCCGTGGTCGCCAAGCTGGGCGCATCTCCCCTGCTCAGGGTGCACTCGGCGGCAAACCTCGCCACCGCTCGCGCAATGGTCGAGGACCGTGCAGTCTACGGAGCGCTCGATCTTCCCGCGGCCGGGCCGACGACCCTGCTCGTAGCCAACGGCGGCGGCCACGCCGTGGAGACCATCCTGTTGCAGTTCGGGCAGCAGATCGCGCATGTTCGCGGGACCCCGCTGGCTCTCGTGGATGTGGCGCCCACCAGCTCTCGGGACCCCAGCGGGACGGTCGAATTCTACTGCATCGCGTTCCTGTTTCTTGGCGCTGCGCTAGGGGCAACGGTGCTGGGCAAGATCCTTGGCCCGGTCCGCCGCTTCCCCGACGCGCTGTGGCGGCTGGGCTGGGTGTCGCTGTATTCCGGGTTGCTCAGTCTTGTCGTCACGTTCTTCGCCGACGTCGTTTTCGGCGCGCTGATAGGCCACTTCGGACTTCTTTTCCTGACTTTGTGGCTCTTCGTCGGCGCAGTGTGCCTCGCGGTCACCGGGCTAGCCGCCCGGGCCGGCGCGGCGGTCTCGCTTGTGCTCATCCTCGTGCTGATCGCGCTGGGCAACCCCAGCTCCGGCGGGCCAGTGCCGCGCCCCCTTCTCAACAGCTTCTACTCCGGCCTAAACCCCGTACTGCCCCAGGGGGCCGCATTGTCGGCGCTGCGCGGCGTCGAGTACTTCGGTAATCAGGGGATCACTCCGGGGCTGCTGGCCCTGCTGATCTGGACCCTGGCAGGCTTCGGTTTGCTGGTTGCCACAGGTCTATCCTGGCCGCACCGTCGTCAGGGAACGGGGTCGTGATCACCGGGTGCAGGCCTGTCGGCCGCGGCCATGTAAACCGCAAGGACACCGGACAGTGCGTTCCTATTTACTGGCCCTTCCCGGCCGCCTGGCGGCGCACCGGCTCGCGACCCGGCGGCTGAGCAGGCCGGGGCCGTTGCGACAGCGACGGGATCGGATGTGTTTGCGGCTTCCCGGCCGACAGGGTGACGGGCTGGCCGTGATGCGCGATCTGCAGCGGCTCGCCATTGGCCAGGGTGTACGTGACCTCAGTATGCGTGACCTCGACCCGCAGCCGACGGCCCCGGATCAGCAGTGCGAATGCGAGCCTGGTGAGCCCAGCTGGAAGCCTGGGCGCGAAGCTGAACATCCCTTCCGCGTCCCGCAGGCCACCGAAGCCGCTGACCAGCGCGACCCATGTGCCAGCCAGCGAGGCGATATGGAGCCCGTCACGCGTGTTGTGCTCAAGGTCGCGCAGATCCATCAGTGCGGCTTCGCCAAGGTAGTCGAAAGCCAGCTCGAGGTGACCGACCTCGGCCGCGATGGCCGCCTGCGTGCAGGCAGACAGAGACGAGTCGCGCACAGTCAGCCGCTCGTAGTACTCGAAGTTCCGCGCCTTCTGCTCAGGCGTGAAGGAACTGCCGAACAGCTGCATGGCCAGCACCAGGTCGGCCTGCTTGACGACCTGCTTGCGGTACAGGTCAAAGTAGGGGAAGTGCAGCATGAGCGGGTACTGCCCGGGCGCCGTCCGGCTGAAGTCCCACGTCTGCTGGCAGGTGAACCCCGCCGACTGAGCGTGTACACCGAGCTTCTGGTCGAAGGGGACTGTCATTGCCTGCGCCGCGTCGCGCCACCGGAGGGCTTCGTCGTCGGTGACGCCGATTTCGCGGGCGCGCTCGGTGTACCGCTCCGCTGCGTCAGCAGCCACGACCAGGTTTCTGCGCGCCATCAGGTTCGTGTAGACGTTGTCGGCGGCGACAGCGCTGTACTCGTCCGGACCGGTGACGCCATCGATGTGGAACCGGCCCTCGGCGTCGTAGTGACCGAGTGAGCGCCACAGCCGAGCCGTGTGGATCAGCAAGTCCATCCCCGCGCCCCGGGCAAACTCCTCGTCCCCGGTGGCGTCGATGTAGCGCAGTGCTGCCACCGCGATATCGGCGGCGACGTGGAAAGCGGCAGTGCCCGCGGGCCAGTAGCCCGAGCACTCCTGGCCGGTGATCGTCCGCCACGGGAAGGCCGCACCCTCCAGGCCTAGCTGGGCGGCGCGGTCGATGGCAAGCGGCAGCGTGCTGTGCCGCCAGCGGAGCGCCTGAGCCGCCGCGGCAGGCGCGGTGAAGGTCAGCATCGGCAGCACGAACGTCTCGCTGTCCCAGAACGCGTGGCCGCCATAACCGGGGCCGGTGAGGCCCTTGCCAGGAATGGCGCGGTCCTCTGCCCGCGCTCCGGCCTGGAGCACATGGAACAGCCCGAAGCGCACTGCTTGCTGCACCTCGGCATCGCCGTCTACCTCCACGTCGGCGCGATCCCAGAAGTCGTCGAGGTAGCCGCGCTGCTCGGCGAGCAGCCCGTCCCAGCCGGTCAGCCGGGCTGCGCGCATCGCCGCCCACACCTCATCGCGGACGGCCGGCAGCGACCGCTGCCCAGACCAGCCGTAGGCGACGAACTTGATCACCCGCAGCTTCTGACCCGGCTGCAGGATCGTCGACGCGCTGACCATGCCGCTGTCCTCCAGCGCCCAGGATTCAGTCTGAACCGCGACCGGGCATTCGATGAGGTGATCCATCGCGGCACCGATCCGCAGCGCGCTGCTCCTGGTCTTATGCATGAGCAGCACGAACGTGTCCATCGCGCGGTGATACTCGTGGCCGAGCGGATTCTCGAGCGGCGCGGGCAACCGGGGATCGGCCTGCGCCGGGGGCAGCTGCTCGTTAGCGATCAGCTCGGAATGCACGCCGATCCGCGCCGGTCCGTTCAGCGGCTCCACCTCGTAACAGATCGCCGCGACAGCACGCTGGGTGAACGAGACCATCCGGTCCGACGACACGCGGACACGACGCCCGGCCGGCGACACCCAGTCGGCACTGCGAGACAGCACCCCAGTCCGGAAGTCGAGCCGCCGCTCGTGCGAGCGCAGTTCGCCGGACTGCACGTCGAACAGCTCGTCATCGACGAACAGCCGGATCAGCTTGCCGTTGGTGACGTTGATGACCTCCTCCCCGGACTCCGGCAGGCCGTAGGCGGTCTCGGCATAAGGCAGCGGCCGCGCCTCGTACACGCCGTTGAGGTAACTTCCCGGCAGGCCGTGCGGCTCGCCTTCGTCCAGGTTGGCTCGCCAGCCCAGGTGCCCGTTGGCCAGCGCGAACACCGACTCAGTCTGGGCCAGCAAGTCCAGGTCCAGCTGAGATTCCCGCAGGCTCCAGGGCTCTACCGTGAATGCGTCCTGCAGTATCACGAGGTCCTCCCCTACATCTGAGCGGTCACCTGCCGACAGGCTGGCTCTGCAATCCCCGGCTGTGCTCTGGCGCAGACTTCACGGGCCGGGAATAGCGCGCAGTGAAAACGATCCCGGTGATGATGAGCAGGATCGACACGATCTCGCCGGTAATGTCCGCCGCGCCGCCGCGCAACCGTACGTGCAGCCACGCAATGCCGAGCGCGATCGAGATGACCGGATCGGCTGAGGTGATGATCGCCTGCACGGGTGCCAGGAGCGTGCCCTGCTGGAACGCGTTCTGGTTGAGCAGGTAACCGAGCGGGCCGACCACGGCAAAGACGTACACGGGCCAGCTGGTGAACACCTCACCGAGCCCGCCGCCAAATTCCGAGGTCACGAGCTTGACCAGGTACGCAGCGACACCGTAACTGACGCCGCAGGCCAGGGCCAGCGCCAGCGGCCGCAACCTGCGGCGACGCGCAGCTACCGCCAGGCAGCCGACCACCACGGCAGCGAAGCCGAGAGCCAACGGGGGAAGCATCCCGAAGCTCAGCTGGATATGGCCAGCTGACGGACGGCCGATCGCGAGGAAGCCGGCAATGCCGATCGTGGCCGCGGCCACTCCAGCCAGCGCGGTCACGGCCTTGCGCCTGCCGCCGGGGACCCGAATGTCGGACCGTCTCCGCAGGAAGGCGAGGATCAGCACGGCGAAAATCAGGTCGCACACCAGCAGCGGCTGTACCAGCGCGATGCTGCCGAAACTGAGTGCCACGACCTGCAGGGCGAACCCAGCGACGTTCGCGGCGATGGCGAACAGCCACAGTGGCCGCCGGGCCAGATCCACGAAGATGCGGGGAGACAGCGCCCGCCGGCTCTGAACCTGCTTTGTGCTGCGCTGGTCGGCGACGGACGCTAGCCCGAGTAGCAGAGCTGACACCAGCGCGCTGACGACCGCAACAAGCTCCGGCATGGCCACGTGCTCCCGACTTGCGGTTGACGTCATCAGGTGGGTGCGGGCCCTGGGGGGTAGGGCCCGCACGTGCGGTCAGCGCCTGCTCGGGCGCAGGGTGGCCAGGGCTCCCAGCGCGAGAAGCGCCAGGATTACCCCGGACCAGCTGTTGGACCAGAACATCGGAGCCGCGACCGAGAACCTCGCATTCAGGATGAACGAGGAGATGAGCACCCAGACGCCCAGCACCAGGCTGGCGAACTGCAGGCCAGGGAATCCCCGCCTGCTGATCAGCGCGAACGCCCCGAAGGCGGCAACGACCAGCCCGGCGATCACGTTAGCGATGCTGGCGTTGTTGCCGCCGTGCTGCAGGACGAGGAACAGCGGGGACAGGGCGACCCAGAGCCCGGTCAGCATCCCCAGCGCGGCTGCGGCCTGGCCCGCGAGGCCGCGCCTCGTGGTGGGCAGGGCGTCGTCGGCGACTGAGCTTGCTGGAACGGCCTGGAGGGGCTGGCTGCCCGCTTTGTAGGTAGCAGGAATGGCCATGATCGTGCGTCCTTTCTCTCCGCATCGAGTGATCCTTCACTGCGAGCCTCAGCCGCGGCAGGGTGAGGAAGCGTCACCCCATCGACGTGATTGCTGCGGAACGCTGGCCAGGTCAGCGATGACGCGCGGACGGAGCGAGCAGGCCCAGGGCGCGAGCGTGCTCGACGGTCTCGTCCCGGCTGTGCGTGCCGAGCTTGGTGTGGAGATGGCGGACGTGTGTCTTGACTGTGTTGGTCGACAGGTACAGCTCGCTGGCGATTTCCGGGGCCGACAGGTGGGTCGGCAGGTAACGCAGCACCCGGATCTCGCTGTCGCTGAGCGGCTCTAGTGGCGGCCGTGGTTCGCGGCGCGGTGGAGCGGGCCTGCTTCCGGCCAGCAGGCCGAGGATCTCAGCGATCAGGGATGCGTGCGCGGTGCGATGCCCGGCGTGCTGCTCGAGCAGGCCCGGCGCGGGGTGCAGCAGGAAAATCGACAGGGCGCCGTCGGGTTCGGCGATATCGAGCGCGCGCTCCAGGGCGCACTCGGCGGCGTCGGCGCCGCCGAGTGCGTCCCTGGCGATCGCCTCTAGCAGGAAGGCCTCATTCTGCTGGGAGCGAGCGGTTACCGGTGCGGAGCCGTCCAGGACCGGCGCGAGCGCAACGGCGGCCGCTTCGGGGTCGTCTTGGGCGAGGCGCAGCACCGCTGTGGCTACGCGAATGTCCCCGCGGTCGCGGTCCCGTTCGCCGAGGTCAGCGATGGACTGCTCGGCGTGCTGGATGTCGCCGAGGCGCACCAGGACCTGCAGCAGCCGTGCCCGCGCAGGCGGGATGAGATAGTGCGTTGCGGCGAGGCGCCCGGCTAGCCGCTCGGCGGCCTGGTAAGCGGTCAGCGCGTCGGCGTCCCGACCTCGCACCAGCTCGAGCAGCCCGCGAACGTAATAGACCGCCATGGCCTCCGCGGGCTCGGCCTCCGCTCGGACGGTGCGCTCGGCGCGCTGGATCCAGGGCTCTGCCTCTTCGGGCTGCCCCTGCCAGACCAGCGCGCCCCCGAGCATCACGTAGGCGGTGCCGGCGGTCGGCTCGTCGGTCCAGCCGTGCTGTTCGGCCAGCTCAATCGCCCGCCTGCTGCGCTCGGCCGCCCCCGCCGTCGACCTAATGATCTCGATCGTCGCCTGGTGCGCGCGGCCGGTGAACTCGAGGTATGGCCGCCGGATCCGGCGTGCCAGCGCGGCGCCTTGGTCGAGGTGCCGCTCCGCCTCCTGGAACCGGGCTGCCCAGGCTTCGGCGGTGCCGAGGTTGATCAGCGCCAGCGCGCGCAAATCCTCGTCCAGGCCCGGCCAACCTCCATCCGGATCCTCGGCCGCGGTCTGCAGCCGCCGCGCTTCCTCAGCCACCGCCGGCAGGTTGCCCCGCTGCCGGGCCATCAGCAGCCGGACTACCCGGAGCAGCACCTGCGCCTGTCCACGACGGTCAATCGACGCCGACGCCGATCGCCGCTCCGCGAGCGCCAGGTACCGCTCCGCCTCTTCCAACGAGCCCTGAGCCAGCTGGTCGGCCGCGGCCACCGCCGCCAGCTCCGCATCCGCCATCCGAGCCTCGGCCGGGAACCCGGCCACGAGCTCATGTGCGGTGGCGGCCTGCCCGCCCAGGTGCAGACCGGGCCAGTTATCGGCGAGCAAGCGGCCGGCTGTCGTCCAGTCCTGTGCTTTCTGGGCGTGCCGGATGGCGTCGACGGGGTACCCGTGCGCGGCGAGCCACCCGGCAGCGGCCTGGTGCAGGGCGGTGACCGAGTCCGGAGAGGTGTGGCGCAGCTCGCGCTGCAGCAGGTCAGCGAACAGGTGGTGGTAGCGGAACCAGGACCGCCCCGCGTCCAGCGACACAACGAACGCGTTGGCCTCTTCCAGCTCCTGCAGCATCGCCTCGCTGCCGGAACCTCCGGTCACCACGTCAGCCAGAGCCCCGCTGACGCGGTCCAGCACGCTGGTCCGCAGCAGCAGCCGCCGGACCTCGTCGGGCTGCCGCTCCAGCACCTCCGCCAGCAGGTATTCAGCCACGGTCCGCTCGCTGCCGGAGAACTCCGCCGCGAACCGCTCCGGATCGGGATGCCCGACTAGCGACAGCGCCGCCAGCCGCAGCCCGGCTGCCCAGCCCTCGGTGCGTTCGTACAGCATGGCGAAGGCCGCCTCGGGCAAATCTGCCCCGGCCGCCGCCAGCAGCCTGCGGGCTTCGTCGGTCGTGAACCGCAGGTCGGGCGCGCGGATCTCAGTCAGCTCACCCTCCAGCCGCAGCCGGTGCAACCCCATCTGCAGGTCATGCCGCGTGACTAGCACGAACCTAACGTCGGGCGGGCCACGCATCACCAGCAGCTCAAGCTGGCGCCACGCATCGTCGGAGCCCAGCTCGTGTACGTCATCGATCACCAGCCAGACCGGCTCCTCGAGCCGCATCATGTCCTTCAGCAGCCGCTCGGCGATCGCCCACCCGTCCAGGTCCGGTGCCGCCGTCAGCTCCCCCACTACCTGCGCCCCTGGCGCCGTCTGCCGCAAGGCGCCGAGAACCCCCATCCAGAATCGCTGCGGATCTCGCTCGTCACGCCCGACGGGCACCCAACCGGTGCTCTCCGTCAGGCCATCCTCGCTGATCCAGGAACGCAGCAAAAACGACTTGCCGCTGCCCGCCGGCGCGCACAGCACCGTTACCCGCGCCGCGTCCCTGAGCTGGTCAAACAGACCCGGACGGGACACCACGCCCGCGGCGCCCGGATGAGCCGCGCGGCCAGCAACGCCAGCCGATCCCCCGGCAGCCCCCATCAACCGATCATCACACGACGCCGCCCGGCTCCGTGAACCGCCGTCCGGGTTCTTGCCGCCGCCACCTCATCGGGGTGATGACGGCTCACCCTGTCCGGCGCGACATTGCAGAAAACGCGCCGGGACGAGATGGAACGCGGCATGTCCTGGCGGCGCGGCCTGGACCAGGGAGGCGAGCATGAGCATGCACCCGATAACGGAACCGCAGCCCGACGATCACGTCATCGTGCTGTTTGGGGCCACCGGCGACCTGGTCAAGCGCAAGCTACTGCCTGGGCTGTTCCACCTGCACGCGGCCGGCCTGCTACCGCGCGAATACCGTGTCATCGGATCCGCGCCGCCGTCATCCGCGATGACGGAGGACCAGTTCCGTGCGCATGCCAGAGAGGCCGTCGCAGAGTTTGGGATCACAAAGCCGGACGATCCATCCTGGGAGCACTTCGAAAAGCGCCTTTCATTCGGGATAGCTGAACCCGGCAACGCCACTGATCTCATCTCACGCATCCGGCGGGCCGAGCAGGAGATCGGCGGGTCGCCGCGCAAGCTGTTCCACCTGGCTGTCCCGCCGGCTGCGTTCACGTCCGTGATAGGCATGCTCGGCGACTGCGGGCTGGCCCATGGCACGACCCGGCTGATCATCGAGAAGCCGTTCGGCGCCGACTTGGCCTCGGCGCGGACGCTGAACCAGGCGGTGCACGCAGTCTTCGACGAGTCGCAGGTGTTCCGCATCGACCACTTCCTGGGTAAGGAATCGGTCGACAACATCGTGGCGTTCCGGTTCGCCAACGGGTTGTTCGAGCCGGCCTGGAACCGCCAGCACATCCGGTACGTACAGATCGACGTGCCGGAAACTCTGTCGATCGAGGGCAGGACCGCGTTCTACGACGCGACCGGCGCCTACCGGGACATGGTGGTCACACACCTGATTCAGGTGATGGGCTTTGTGGCCATGGAGCCGCCGGTGTCGCTGTCCGCCGAACACCTGAGGGACGAGACGGTCAAAGTGTTCGAGGCGCTGCAGCCGATCGACGTGCGGCATGTGGTGCGCGGTCAGTACGCCGGGTACCGCTGCGAGCCAGGGGTAGCAGCCCATTCGGACACCGAGACCATGGTCGCGGCGCAGGTCGACGTGGACAATTCGCGGTGGCGCGGGGTGCCGTTCTACCTGCGCTCGGGCAAGGCCATGGGCGCCAGCCGGCAGGTCGTCACGCTCGGCTTCCGCCGGCCGCCGCTGCGGATGTTCCGCGCGCACTTGCCTGACGCCGTCCGCCGATTCAACGAGATCGTCATCGACTTCGATGACCCCGGCTCGATTAGCGTCGAGTTCCTGGTCAAGGTGCCTGGGCCGGAGCTAAGCCTGGGACGCAGGAAGATGACGCTCAGCTTCGAGAGCTCCTTCGCCGGGGCGCGCTCGCTGGAGGGCTACGAGCGGCTCATCTTGCTGGCGATGCTCGGCGACCAATCGCTGTTCACCAGGTCCGACGGGATCGAGCGGGTGTGGGAGATCTCCACGCCGCTGCTGGAGCACCCGCCGCCGGTTGAGCCATACGAGCCGGGATCATGGGGCGCGGAGTCGGCCGGCAAGCTGGTCGCGCCGTACCGGTGGCACCTGCCGGACAGCAAGCCGCGGGTGGTAGCTGTTCCCCCTGACGCGCTTCCCACGCTGCAGTGATTCGATCAGCGGCGGCCGGCGATCGCATCGCTCCTGGGCTCCTGATTTAGCGGAACAGCAGCCACTATCCATGGGGTGCTGCCGAATCTGACTTGGGCGTCGTGCACGCGACACAGGACAGTCTTGGTCCGGCCCTGGACCTCAGTGATTTCCCAGGCCACGGCTCCGAGTTCCGTGCATGGAGAGTGCCAGGTCGTCCTAGTCATCATGTCGGGGCAGATGATCCGGCGGCCGGCGCCGCACATGCCGGTGAATTCGCGACACCGGTCACAGAAGCCCAGCTGCGCAGCGACCCGATCCCGGATCCGTAAACCGCAGGCAGGGCAGACGCCGATTTGGTAGGCGCTGGATGACGCATCACGCCAACGTCGGAGCAGGCCGGACCTGCCACCCTCCGGCCCGGCCTGGCTGGAGTCATAGACGCTGCGGCCGGCTTCGATGCGGCCGGATGGAGCATTGGGCGTGCCGTTCGCCTTGCGGGACATTCAGGTCCTGCCTCTCGTTCCTCCCGCTCGCCGCCAGGCGGGCAAGCGTTGCCGGGCCGCCAGAGATGCGCGTCTGGACACCGGCTTACGCACCGGCGCAAGACTACATTCAGTGACTGCTTTGATACAGCTTGTCATCACGGGTTTCAGGGTGGCACGCGCAAGGTGTTCTGTCCAGCGATCAGGATGGTCAGGGCCACAACGAGTTGTATGAGGCCTATGTACTCGTGGCCACGATCCCGGTGTCGCAGGTGGGCGTGAGACCGCGCTGCACCAGCGGCCGAAATGCGTGCCAGAGTAAAGAGCATGAGCGAGGCGCTGAAGTCACTGTCCTCGGGCGCGCTCCGAGTAACTGTTGGCGGCCAACCGGTTCTGGAGCACTACGCCGGAACTACGGGCCAGACGAATGCTAGGCCGTGCACAACAGGTACGCGCTTCCAGATTGCTTCGATAAGCAAGCAATTCACTGCGGCGGCGACTCTAACGCTAGTCAGAGACAAGCAGGTAGCTGTCGGCGACAAAGTCGCTCACTGGTTTCCCCACGGTCCGAGCGGCTGGGACGCCATCACTGTTCATCAACTGCTCACCCACACTTCCGGCTTGGGGCAGTGGGAGGACTTCCCGGAGATCGATGTCTTCGCGAAGACAGAAGACGATCTGTTCCTGGCGGCGATCACAAGCCATCCGCTGATCGCTGTGCCGGGCAGCCGTTTTTACTACAGCAGCCCTGGCTACTGGCTGCTGGCACAGATCATCGAAAAGGCAGCGGGCTGTTCGTACTCCGAGTTCCTCGCGCGCGCCGTACTGGAACCCGCCGAATTGGCGGACACGTTCGTGGGTTCGCCTGGCCAGCGCACGAATGTCGCATCCGGCCACAGCGATGCGGTTCCGGTGGCGAGTTACGAACTTGATTACACAGGCAAGGGGGCTGGAGACATCTACTCCACCGCGCGGGACCTCGAACGGTGGAACCGCTCCGTCTCAGGCCCGTTGCTCGGGGACTCCTGCCGGGCGATGATGTTCACCGCCCATGCCGCGGCCGGGCAGAGCCTCGGGAGCTGGGCCAAGGATGACACCTACGGATACGGCTGGTACCTGAGCAGCAATGTTAGCGGAATGACGATGTACTACCACTCCGGTCACAACTCCGGATTCAATTCATTTAATGCCTGGGTTCCGAATGCGAACCTGTCAATGAGCATCCTGACGAACGATGACTCGATCGATCCGCAGACGATCGCACGGACGCTGCTAACCGAGCACCCGGAATTTCTCGCTCACACTTATTAGTTACGTCCGGCTGGCAAGGTCGCCGTGACGGCGCCGTTGCCGTGGACGACGGGGACGATGTCGGGGGCGCCGAGGCGGATGGCGTCGGCGTCCTGGTCGGTGTCGGCTTCCTGGGAGGCGCGTTCGGCGGCGACGCGGGCGCGGTAGTTTTCCAGTTCGCGGGCGACCT
>DATHPF010000113.1:0-1987 GCA_035484155.1 Streptosporangiaceae bacterium | reverse complement strand
GATGCTCACGGCGCGTACGATCAAGACAGCCGACAGGCGAAGGAGACCGGCATGCGGGGTGGTTGCCTGATAGGGCTCGACATCGGGTCGAGCTCGGTGCGGGCAGTGGCACTCGCCGTCGACACTGGCCAGGTACTTGCCGTGACACAGGAGCCGACTCCCGTATCCCGTACGCTCACCGCGGTGGAGCTGGCGCCTGCCGCGCTCAGGCACGCGGTCGAGAGCGCCCTCGGCGGGCTGATGGCATCGCTGCCTTCCCGCTGCCGGCCCCTCGGCGTCGCGGCGACGTCGGTCGGCGAAGCTGGCGCGCCCGTAGATGAGGCAGGAACCGTACTTCGCAACGTCATCTGGTGGCAGGACAGCCGATCCGGCGCCCAGGTGACCCGCCTGGCCGGGTCAGTCGGCGCCGAGCGCCTCGAGCGCATCGTGGGCCATCCGGTTGACCCCACCTGGGGCATCGGGCGCGTCATGTGGCTCCGGGAGAACCAGCCGGAGATATACGCCCGCACCGCGGCCTGGCTACCGGTCGCGGACCTGGCGACCCTGTGGCTGACCGGCCAGGCCGTGACCTCGGCGAGCCTGGCGTCCCGCACGATGGCCTGGGATCAGCACGGCAAATGCTGGTCCCGGGACGTTCTCGAGGCGGCCGAGGTCGACGCAGCGCGCATGCCGCCAGTGGTCGCGTCAGGGACCATGGTCGGCAAGGTCACCCAGGCCGCGGCCGCCCGGGCCGGCCTGCCCGCCGGACTTCCGGTCAGCGTCGCAGGCCACGATCGCCAGTGCGGTGCCCTCGCGGCACGCCAGGGCACCGCGGCGCCGGTCGACTCGGCGGGCACCGCCGAGGCCTTGCTCATCTCAGTCGGCACGGCCGACGACATGCGGCGGCTCGGCACCGGTATCGGCTGGTATGCCGACGTCGAACCAGGACGTCACACCTACGCTGCCCGCATCGGGCTGGCCGGCGGGCTCCTGGACTGGGCCAAGCCTGTCTTCTTCGGCTCGGAAGACGTGAACTACCCGCAGATACTCGCGGAGATCCCGGCTCCCTATAACTTCACCGGGGTGGTGAGCACCCCGACTTTCGGCCGGTATTCCAGCCCCTACTGGGCGGCAGGCGCCGTTCCCGGCGTGATTTCCGGACTGACTACCTCGCACGCGCGCGCGGACATCCTCCAGGCCCTGCTGGAAGCGCCTGCCTTCGCCCTGCGCGCCACCCTTGACCTGCTTGACTCCTGGTTTGACGAGCCGCTGGAGACGGTCCGCGTGGAGGGTGGCATCGTGCAGAACCAGCCCTGGCTGCAGGCCCGCGCCGATATCACCGGCCGGCCGCTGCTGTCGATCGAGCAGCAGCACATGACCGCGATCGGGGCCGCCCTCCTGGCCGGCGTCGGATCGGGAACGTTCTCTTCGGCGCGTGACGCCGGGACCGCGCTGCGCCTTAGCCTCCGCCAATGGTCCCCTGACCCCGACCGCAGTGAGCGGTACGCAGACGCGTTCGACCGGTACGTGCGGCCGCTCGCCAGCTTCTGCGCGAGCTCATCCGATGACATGTCTCAGCGCCGCCTGCCGGCTCTGTCCCAGGCAAGAGAGGCAAGGTCCGCATGACCACAGCTCAGGGCAATGGCACCACCGGGAGCCTGCGATACCGAGACGCTTCGGCCCGCAGGAACGCGTTGGCCGAGCTCGTCCAGCAGCAGGGGTACTGCCGGGTCCCCGAGCTCAGCGACCACCTTGGCGTCTCACGTATCACGGTGCGCCGCGACATCGTGCTGCTCGAGCAGGACAACCTCGTGCGCAGCGCGCACGGCGGGGCTATAGCCATTCCCCGATCGGGTCCTGGCGCGCCTTTCCGGCTGCGCAGCGCCGCGCATTCCGAGGCCAAGCAGGCCATCGGCCGCAAGGCTGCCGAGTACGTGAACGGACACGCCGCAGGTCCCCTGGGAATCGATGCCGGGACGACCGGCTTCCAGGCCGCTCGCTTCATCGC
>DATHPF010000112.1:0-1660 GCA_035484155.1 Streptosporangiaceae bacterium | reverse complement strand
TGCAGTGCGACCAGCAGGCCCTTTTGTATCTCGAGCACCATGTCGACCAGCTTTTCCTGGGTGAGCTGGAATGACGCGATCGGCTTTCCGAACTGCCTGCGGTCCAGCGCGTAGGCCAGCGCTGCCTCGTAGGCGTCGCGGGCCGCGCCCATGGCGCCCCAGATGATCCCGAAGCGGGCCTCGTTCAGGCAGGAGAACGGGCCGCGCAGGCCCTCGGCCCCGGGCAGGATCGCGTCCGCGGGCACCCGGACGTCGGCGAGCGTGATGTCGCACTGGATCGAGGCGCGCATGGCCAGCTTCGGCTCGATCGGCGTGGCGGTGAACCCTGGGGTGGCGGTGGGCACGAGGAAGCCGCGGATGCCGTCCTGGGTGCGGGCCCAGATGACGGCGACGTCCGCGATCGACGCGAGGCCGATCCACCGCTTGGCGCCGTTGATAACCCAGCCGTCGCGGTCCCGACGCGCCGTCGTGGTCATGCTGGCCGGGTCGCTGCCGGCTTCGGGTTCGGTCAGGCCGAAACAGCCGATCATCTCGCCGGCCGCCATCCCGGGCAGCCAGCGCTCCTTTTGCGCCTCGGTACCGAACTTATGAATGGCGCTCATGGCCAGCGAACCCTGCACGCTGACAAAGGTCCGCAACCCGGAATCGCCCGCCTCCAGTTCCAGCGCGGCCAGACCGTACTCCACCGCGCTGCGGCCGGGGCAGCCGTAGCCGCACAGGTGCGTGCCGAGCAGGCCGAGCCGGCCCATCTCGGTGACGATCTCGACGGGAAACACCGCCTTCTCGTACCAGTCCTTGATGTTGGGCCTGATGCGGTCGAGGACGAACGCGCGGACCGTATCGCGCCAGGCGAGTTCCTCGGCCGACAACAGGGCGTCCAGGCCGAGATAGTCCATCGCCAGGTCGGTCATGCTTATCTCCAGTCGTCGTCAGGCAACTTCGGGCCGAACCGCGGCGCCGGCGCACGTGGTGGCGACCGGTCAGCCGGGCGCGGCGATCGTGAGTCCTGACGCGCCGGTCAGCGTGAGCGCCACCAACTCCGAGCGTATGCCCCGGGTCAGTTGAGCACGGCAGGCGGATCAGCCACGATTGTGTTGAGAACAACCGGGAGGAAGGCTGCTGCCCTATGACCCGTGTCGCGATCATCGGGGGAGGCATCGGCGGACTGACCGCGGCGAACGCGCTGTCGCGGGCGGGGATCGAGGTGGCGGTCTACGAGGCGGCCGCCGAGCTCAAAGAGATCGGAGCCGGCGTCGCGCTGCACCCCAACGCGATGAAGGTGCTGCGCGCCATTGGCGTGGAGGACAGCGTCCGCAAGGTTGCGGGGCGGTCGCATTGGCAGTTCATGCGCAACTGGAAGACCGGCCGCGTGATCGCCAAGACGAGCCGACAACAGCAGGCGGCGTCGTTCGGCATAGAGGGCGCGACCGTGCATAGGGCCGATCTCCTCGACGCGCTCGCCGACGCGCTGTCGGCCGACGTCGTCACCCTGGGCAAGCGATGCACGGAAGTGCGGCCCGACGGTGACATCGCGGTCGCGCGCTTTGCGGACGGCAGCGAGACTGAGGCCGACATCATCGTTGGCGCTGACGGCATCCACTCAACGGTGCGCGCCTCCTTGTTCGGTCCGGACGCCCCTCGGTTCACCGGGAAGATTTGT
>DATHPF010000111.1:0-41122 GCA_035484155.1 Streptosporangiaceae bacterium | reverse complement strand
GCGACGCTGGCGTGCCCGAAGTCGGCTGGGTTGCCGCCGTAGGCAGCCCAGGTAGCCGCGCTGAACTGGTAGAGGCCGTAGTGCCCGGTTGCGTTCATGACCTGCGCGTTCCCGCCCGATTCCCGGGCGATGACGCAGGCGCCGAACGCACCACCTGGTACACCTCCGGTGTGGGCGACGTCGGTTGCGCTGATCGATGCGCTCCCCACCTGGAGTGGTATCGGGCTAGCCGCGGGTCCTGGCGCCGTGACGGGCCCCAGCGCAGCGGGCGGCCGCGGTATCTGTGCGGGCTCGGGCGGCACCTGGAGCACCTGGCCAACCTGGATGTCGTCGGCCCACTGGATGCGCTTGCGGTTTTGCCAGTACAGCACCGGCCAGGCGGCCCGGTCGTGGTACACGTGCCCGGCGATGGACGACAAGGAGTCACCGCGTCGCACCGTGTAGACGGCTACGGACGGCGCAGCCGAGGCAGCCGCCGACCGGATTGCCGCGGCGGCACCGGTCGCGATCGTCGTTGCCCCTGCATCCGCTGCAGCCGTGCTGGCGGCAGCGGTGCTAGCCGAGGCGGCCGGGGTCAAGCAGAAAGCCGCGGCCACGCCGGCGATCGCCGGGACGGCCGCGACTGTTGCTCCCGAGTGGAGCCTGACGCGTGCTGGCTTGGAGTGGCGGCCCAAAGGGCTCCTTTCCGTGAAGTACGCGCCCACCGGGACGAGCAAACACCAGACGTGATCGCGCGGTCCCTCGAGGCGCCGGTCTCTAGCAGGCTAAAGAGGCTTGACCCCGCCGTTAGCTAAACCATTAAAAACCGGTCAGACCGTCATTGTGCTCGTACAATTCCGCCGCGATTATGATGTCGGCCGCTCCCGGCCGGCGCTCAGCAAGCGGCCGCAGCCGGGGTTGAGCTGCGGATTCGCCAGTCATGGACGCGTCTGCGTCCGCGCTGGGCAGGACGTCGGCTGGCGCTAACGGCCGGGTGATCCTGGCCACAAGGAGCTGCTGCGTCGTCGAATAGATCGCGGCGGCGGGGGTAGCTGCCAGCACGCCGATGTGTACGAGCCCGGTTTGCCAGACTTGCCGCCGCGCGCCGCGCATACCGGCTAGTTTCTGGCAGTGGGGAGCGCTCAACGGAGGTGCGCGCCGATGACGGAATCCAGGTATCCCATCCAGCTCGTCAGGGGCGTGCCGGTGATCGCGGCGCCGGTAACTCTCGACCTGCGTGCGGCCGGCCTGTTGCGAACGACGCTGCTGCACCTTGCCGCCGCCGGCCATGTCACTGTCGTCATTGACATGTCGGCCACCATGGGGTGCGACGCAGCCGGGCGGGCCGAACTCGCGCGTGCCTACGAGCACGCCGCCGCCGAAGGCGGCGATCTGCGCCTAGTCGCCGGTTCGCGGTCGCTGTCGGACGTCCTGGCAGGGAGCGGGCTGGACCGGGTTGTCGGCCAGTTCCCCACTGTGGCCGCCGCGGTCGCCGAGACTCCCGCAATCAGGATCGTTCCGTTTGGCCGGGGGCCGCGGTCTCGTCCGCCGCGGCGCTCCGGATCCCGGCAGCTCCCGGCCCCGCTGCCAGTCCGCTAGCCCGGCGCACAGGTCAGGCCGACTTGCTTAGCCACCTCGATATGCTGTCGCCGTGTCTGAATGCTGGCGCCGTGTCTGAGCTCGAAAGCCTTGACTGATCGTGCGAGCTCGCCTCGCCACCGCGTCGGCTCGGCCGGCGGCTGACAACGAAGACTTCGCTGCGGTCGCGCCGTCAGCTGCCGTGCTCCTGGACGGCGCGAGCATGCCACCTGGGGTCGAATCTGGGTGTGCGCACGGCGTGGCCTGGTTCGCGCGCATGCTCGGCACCGCACTGCTCGCCCGTGTCTGCGACCCAGCCAGCGGGCTGCTGGCTGACTGCCTGCGTGCCGCCATCGACCAGGTCCGCGCGCAGCACGGCGGCACCTGCGATCTGGAGCATCCGTGGACTCCGACGGCGACCGTCATCGCGATCCGGGTGCGCGGTGGTGACCTCGAGTACCTAGTGCTGGCGGACTCATCGCTCGTCCTGACCAGCGTCGGCGGAGCTACGCAGGTGGTCACGGACCGGCGGCTCGACACGGCGCTGCACGGCACGCGGTCGGCACTGCGCGAGGTGCCGTTGCGCCACCCGGACTACGCGGCGGCGTTCCGCAGCCACATGGCGGCGGTTGTTTCCCACCGGAACTCACCCGGCGGGTTCTGGGTCGCGGCAGCCGACCCGGTCGTCGCCGACTACGCACTGACTGGCAGCTGCCGGACCGCGGGCGTCGAATCGGCGCTGCTGGTCAGCGACGGCGCCAGCCGTCTCAGTGACCTGTTCGGCCTGGCCTCCTGGGCTGAGCTGACCGACATCGTCGGCCGCGACGGCCCGGCGGAGCTGATCCGCCAGGTCCGAGTCGCCGAGGCTAGCGATCCGGACGGCGCTCGCTGGCAGCGGAGCAAGGCCACCGATGACGCCACCGTCGTCTACTGCGATCAGTTCAACGACTGAGGTGACGAGTCTCGCAGCGCCGCAGCCCGGCGTGGCCGGTCGGTGACCACAACGTCGACGTCCGGGCAGCCGAGCCAGCGCGCCAGAGCGGCGTCATCGTTCACTGTCCACACCATCGTCGCCAGCCCGCGGCGGCGGCACTCGACCAGTGCGCCAGCACGCGCGAGGCGCTCATTCACCACGGCCCAGCCTGCGCCTGCGGCAACAACCGCGTCGACCGGGCCCCGGACTGGCAGGCGGGCACGCTGGGCCAGGTAACGAGCCGTGTCCGCGAGGGAGCCGCCGATCGTCAGGCCGGCCGGCACGGCGGGCCAGCGGCGGCCGAGTTCCGCGACCGCGCTCTGGTCCCTGGTCGTCACGACGATCCGTTCGGGGGTGAGCACGCTGCGGGCCTGCGACACGATGACGGCGAGGCAGTCCGGTTCCTTCAGGTCGATGTGTGCGCCAGCCCGGCCGGCGAGCAAGCTGAGTACGCCGCTGGTCGTCGGGACGTCATAGCCGGCCGCCCGGCAGAGCTCGGCATAGCTCAGCGCGCTCACGGCACGACTGCGGCCACGGTCCCCGCCACCACGGTCCCGGCCACCACGGTCCCCGCCAGCACGGTCCCCGCCACCACGGGCGGGCCGCAGGCGTGCCGGGTGGAATGCGACCAGTTCCCCATCCGCTGTTCGGCGGACGTCGAACTCCAGGTAGTCGGCACCTGCCTTGATGGCGGCCTGATAGGCGTCGTAAGTGCCCTCCGGCGCGGTCTCACTGCCGCCACGATGCGCGGAGATGGCGACGGCCTGCCTGCCCCGTCTAGCGGTGCCCGGGACAGTCGGCATCATCGGATCGCGTGCCAGCCGTGCACGCGGACCACGGTGGAGCTCCTGCGGATACGGCTTCTGCGGGCACGGGGCCGTTGGCTGGCTGCGGCCGCAGCCGGAACTGCGCGACGTGGCGACTGAGCGCTGGCGCCAGGACGACAGCGTAGGCCAGCAGCAGAAGCCCGGGCGCGGTGATGACGTCCAGCAGGTAGTGGTTTGCCGTTGCAAGCACGTCGGTCGCGGTGGCGACCGGGTACAGCCACACCACCGCGCGCAGCAGTGGGCGCCGTACGACCGTGCACAGCGCGATGGCCACCCAGAGCGCCCACGCCACGTGCAAAGACGGCAGTGAGGCGAACTGCGCGGCGCCGTTGGTCTCCACGACGCTGGTGAACGCCGGAACTGCGGTCGAGATGACGTCGTGATAGCCCGGCAGCATCCGGGGAGGTGCGACGGGATAGAGCCAGAATGCGGCCAGCCCCAGCAGTGTCACCGCGACGAGCGCATTGCGGTGCAGACGGAAGGCCGGTGCGCGCCGCCAGATGAGCACGACTCCCACAACGCCGGTGACCGCGCCCTGGAACAGGATGTAGTACCAGGCAGACGCCAGTGCTGCCGCTCCGTGCGCGAGCGTCCAGTCGTTCATGAGGTGAGCAGCCGCGCCGCCGAGAGTATTGCTGACCGAGTTGACCACGACGGCGTGCTGCATGCCTGCGCCCGCCGCCCCGGCACGGAACCTGGCCACGTCGTCCAGGCCCCACAGTAGGAGGGCAATAGGCAGAATCTGCGCATATCGCAGAGCCGGATGGCGGGTCGCCAGCAACCGCCAGGCAAGGACCGGGTGGCAGCGAAGGTCAGGCCGGGTTTGCGTCCGCATCCGCATCACCCCGTGGCTCGGACCGAGCCAGACGCCCCGCACAGAACAGCCGGTTGAGGTGGCGTCTCGCCCAGCGCTTAGGTGGAGGTAAGTCTTCGAGACAACTCTACGCGCGGGGCCCCGGTGCGGCCCGAGTCAGTGCGACTCGGGCCGGCCGATGAGAGCGGGCAGAATAGCTACTTGAGGAAGTCCTGGAGGGCGTGGTTGACCTGGTCGGCGTGGGTCCACGAGATCGCGTGCGGGCCGCCCTCGATCGCGAAGAGCTCCATGTTCTTGATGAGCCCTGGCAGGCGCTTGCCGGTCTTATCGAACGGCAGGACCCGGTCGGCATCGCCCTGGATGACGAGCACAGGCACGTCGATCTTGGGCAGGTCCGCGCGGAAGTCGGTCTCCCAGGTCGGGATGCACGCCACGCTGGCGATCGCGGAGGCGCCGACGGCGACGTTCCAGCTGGCCCGGTAGGCCTCGTCGCTCACCAGCTTCCCGCGCAGAACGTCGATGTTGTAGAAGTTGTCGAGGAAGCCCTTCATCCAGGCCGGCTGGTCAGCCGCCGCGGTACGCATGAAGCCGTCGAAGAGGCTTGCGGGCAGGCCCTCGGGGTTGTCCGCGGTCTGGAGCAGGTACGGCGGGATCGGCGAGATGAGGACCGCCTTGCTGACGCGCGCTGATCCGTAGGCACCGAGGTACCTCGTCACTTCACCGGTGCCCATCGAGTGGCCGACCAGGACCACGTCGCGCAGGTCAAGCGCGTCCATCAAGGTCTTGAGATCGGCCGCGAAGGTGTCGTAGTTGTAGCCGAAGGACGGCTGGCTGGACTGGCCGAAGCCGCGGCGGTCATAGGTGATCACCCGTCGGCCCGCGTCCAGCAGCATCGGTACCTGCTTGTCCCACGCGCGCAAGCTGAGCGGGTAGCCGTGGATCAGGACGACGGGCGCCCCGGTTCCGTGGTCCTCGTAATGAAGGTCGATCGAACCGCTGTTCTCCGTACCGACGGTGATAGACGGCATGAATGCCCCTCCTCGGCTGGTGTTCGAGATTCGTGCCTGTGCCCGGCCCTTACCGCGGTGGGCCTGGGCTGGGGGTAACCGCTCGGGCGGCTGATGCGGCGCCTCGAACGGCCCGATCCCTCTGGTCACTGGTCCTCCCCCGAACGGCCGGCGCCAACCACCGCGGCCGGGCAGCTTCACCTGATCTCCACGACGCCCGCAGCGGTCCCGCACGCGCTCCTGATGGGCTGCGGTATAGAGCGCGCGCAGGGGCGTGTGCCGCGGGGGGAGCAGATATGACGCAGGTGGCCGTGGACCGGATCGGGGAACTTCGAGCGGATATGGACGGGCCTGTCATCGTGGCGGGCGACCGTGCATTCGACGGGGCGCGGCGAGTGTGGAATGCCGGAATTAACCGGTACCCGACCGCTATCGCCCGCTGCGAATCTACGGCTGACGTGGTCGCAGCCGTCGCTTTCGCCAGGGCTCACGGGCTGGAGATCTCCGTCCGTGGCGGGGCCCATAACACCGCGGGCACTGCTGTCTGCGACGGAGGCCTGATGATCGACCTCAGCGCGCTCGATGAAGTGATCGTCGACCCGGAGCGGCGCCTGGCTACCGTCGGCGGCGGTGCACTGCTGGCCGACCTCGACGCAGCGACCCAGGCCTATGGCCTTGCGGTGCCAGCCGGCCTGATCAGTCACACGGGGGTCGGCGGCCTGACCCTAGGCGGTGGCATGGGCTGGCTGACGCGCAGGTTCGGCCTGAGCATCGACAACCTGATCGCGGCCGAGGTCGTGACGGCCGACGGAGAGGTCGTGCGGGCGTCGGACGACGAGCATCCGGATCTGTTCTGGGCGATCCGCGGCGGGGGCGGCAACTTCGGCGTCGTCACTAGCTTCGAGTTCCGCCTGCACGCAGTCGAGCCGATGGTGCGGGTGGGCTTGTTCTTCTGGCCGCTGGAACAGGGCGCCGCAGCCATGCGCCTGGCTCGGGACGTTGTCGGGAGGATGCCGGCCGACGTCAACGCGGTCATAGGCGCTGTGAACGCCCCTCCGGCCTCGTTCGTGCCGCAGGAGCATCACTTCGCGCCGGGCTATGTCCTGATGCTGGCCAGGTTCGGGTCGCCTGGCGAGGCCAGCCCGGGCGCGGCTAACACTGCTCACGCGGATATCGCTGCCGACATCCGGCGGCGCCTGCCGCCGTTGTTCGACCTGGTCACCCCCATGCCCTACGTCGGCTTGCAGCAGCTGCTGGACGAGGCGAACGCCTGGGGCTCACACGCGTACGAGAAAGGCACCTACATAGCGGAATTGTCCGACGACGTCATCAACGTCCTCGTCGAGCAGGTCCCGCGCAAGACGTCGCCCATGTCCCTGCTGCTGATGTACCGGCTGGACGGCGCGTACAGCGAGATCGACGACGACGCGACGGCGTTCAGCGGCGGGCGCTCGCCCCGCTTTGGCGTTTTCATCGTCGGCGTCGCGCCGGACGCCGACGGGCTGATCCCCGAGCAGCGCTGGGTCAGCGACCTGTGGGACGCCCTGCGACCGTACGCCGTTGGCAGCGGTGACGGCTACGTCAACAGTGCCACCGACTACGCCAGCGACCGCGTGCGAGGCAGCTACGGAGCCCGTAAGTACGAACGGCTGGCGCGGATCAAGGCCAGGTACGACTCGGAGAACCTCTTCCACCTGAACGCCAACATCGAGCCGTCTGGCCGGTAAGCGCTCCAGTGGCTCAGTAGTCGAGCAGCCTGCGCAATGCCGCCGACACCTTGGCGGTCGTGGGGATCACCTCGTCTTCCAGCGCGTCGGCGAAGGGGAGCGGCACGCACTCGGCCGCTACCCGCCGGATCGGCGCGTCGAGCGACTCAAAGCCCTCGTCGGCGACGATCGAGGCGACGGTGCCGCCCCAGCCGCCCTGGTAGGGGTTCTCTTCGACGATGAGCAGGCGCGACGTCCGGGCGACCGAGGCCAGCACGGTGGCCATGTCCAGCGGTACCAGGCAGCGCAGGTCGATGACTTCGGCGGACGTGCCAGCGGCCGCCAGCTCGTCGGCGGCGGCCAGGGCGAGGGGGACCGTAGCGGCCAGCGCCACGACCGTGACGTCGGAGCCGGGCCGCACGATGGCGGCCTGGCCCAGCGGCACCACATGCTCAGGCGGCGGCGCCGCGCCTCGGCTGGCGAACAGCCCCTTGTGCTCGAAGAACACGACCGGGTCGTCGCTGCGCACCGCGGCGGCCAGCAAACCGACAACGTCTGCGGGGGTGGAGGGGGCAACAACCTTCAGACCGGGAACGGCCAGCGCCCAGTTCTCCACCGCTTGCGAGTGCTGGGCGCCGAAGCCGAGCCCGCCGCCGTTCGCGGTCCTGACGACCAGGGGCACCGTCACCTGGCCGCCGGTCATGTACCGCATCTTCGGGATCTCGTTCGCGAGGTAGTCCCAGCAGCAGGCGAGGAAGTCCGAGAACATGATCTCCGCGACCGGCCGCATGCCGGTCATGGCGGCGCCCATGGCCATCCCGACGATCGCCTGCTCCGAGATCGGAGTATCGCGAACCCGCTCAGGCCCGAACTCGGCGAGCAGGCCCACTGTGGTCTTGAAGACGCCGCCCGCCGCGGCGATGTCCTCGCCGAGGCACACGACCGACTCGTCGCGCCGCATCTCCCTGGCGAGGCCCTCGGCGACCGCGTCGCGATAGGTGATCAGGTCCGCCACTGGTGTCCTCCGTCCGCCCATACATCGGTGAATGCCTCGGCCGGATCGGCCCCGTCCGCCGCCCTCGCGGCCGCGACCGCCGCTGCCACCTCGGCGGCGGCTCGCTCGGCTGCCGCGTCGATGTCGGCTTCGGCTGTGCCAAGCTCGGCGAGCCGCCGCCGGGCCACATCCAGGGGGTCCCGGCTGAGCCAGTCGGCCACTTCATCGGCCGGCCGGTAGCTGCCGGGATCGGTGCGGCTGTGCCCGAAGTGCCGGTAGGTCAGCGCTTCCAGCACCGTCGGGCCGTCGCCCGCCCGGGCGCGCGCCGCGGCGCGGCCGACCGCGTCGGCGACGACGACAACGTCGTTGCCGTCGATGACCTCCGACGGCAGCCGGTATCCCGCCGCGCGGTCGGCCGCGGGATGCTCGGCCGCGGTCACCGAGCCGATTGCGGTGTACTCCATGTAGAGGTTGTTCTCGCAGATGAACAGGACCGGCAGCGACCAGACCGAGGCGAGGTTGAGTGCTTCGTGGAACGCGCCGATATTGGTGGCGCCGTCGCCGAAGAAGGCGACGGCGACCTGGCCGGAGCCGCGTAGCTGGGCCGACCACGCCGCGCCCGCCGCCATGGGCAGGTGCGCGCCGACGATCGCGTAGGACCCGAGCATGCCCGCGGAGGCCTTGGTCAGGTGCATCGATCCGCCCTTGGCCTTGCAGACGCCGGTGGCCTTGCTCATCAGCTCGGCCAGGCACTCCGCCGGCGTCGCGCCGCGGGCCATCGCGTGGTGATGGCCGCGGTAGGTCGCGAACACGTAGTCATCGGGCCGCAGCGCCGCGCTGGCGCCGACGGCGACTGCCTCGTGCCCGGCGGCCAGGTGCGTCGTGCCCTTGACCAGGCCAGCCAGGAACAGGTCATGCGCTGCCTGCTCCGTGCCGCGGATCACGGCCATCTGCTCGAACCGCCGGAGCAGTTCTCCGGCGTCCATGGTGGCCGTCGTGCCGGTATCGATGGTGTCGGTCATACGGTGCCTCCGTCCGGGTGGTCACTCGCGTTCTCGCCCGGGCCCGCGAGCATGCCGCCGGTGCCCTTCTCGCCGCGCCCGGCGGGGGTGTTGAGGTTGGACTGGCTCTCCCGCAGTGTGTCCAGCGCGCCGCCGGCCGTCCAGTACTTCCGGCCCGCGACCAGCAGTTCCTCGGCCGGGAACTTGGTGATTACCTCGCAGCCGTCAGCGGTCACGACGACTTCTTCTTCGATCCTGGCTGCCGACCAGCCGTCAGCAGCCGGCCAGTAGGTCTCCAGCGCGAACACCATTCCCTCCTCCAGCGGCTCGGGATGATCAAGTGAGACCAGCCTGCTGAAGATGGGCTTCTCCCAGATCGACAGCCCAACGCCGTGCCCGTACTGCAAGGCGAACGCGGCCGTCTCGTCCGGGAAGCCGAACTCATCGGCTCGCGGCCACAGCGAGACGATGTCCCCGGTCGTGACGCCGGGCCGGACCATCGCGATCGCCTGGTCCATGTACTCCCGGCAACGCACGTAGGCGTCACGCTGAGCGCGGGACGCGCTGCCGACCGCGAAGGTCCGGTAGTAGCAGGTGCGGTAGCCCAGGTGCGAATGCAGGATGTCGAAGAACGCCGGGTCGCCCGGCCGGATCAGCCGGTCGGAGTACACATGCGGATGCGGTGAGCAGCGCTCGCCGGAGATGGCGTTCACGCCCTCGACGAACTCGCTGCCCAGGTCATACAGCGCCTTGGCGACCAGGCCCACGCACTCGTTCTCCCGCACACCCGGCCGCAAGAACTCATACAGCTGCTGATATGCCGCGTCGACCATCGCGCAGGCCTGGCTGAGCAGCGAGATCTCGTCGGTGGTCTTGGTGCGCCGTGCTTCAAGGAACACCTGCTGGCCGTCGACTGTCTCGATGCCAGCCGCCCGCAGTGCCGCCAGCACCGGCATCTCGGCGACGTCGATGCCGACTGGCGCATCGGCCAGGCCGTGCTCGTGCAGCACCTCGGCGACTTTGGCTGCCACGTCCGCCGCGATCCCCGCATCGGGATGGAGCGCGCCGCGCAGCGTGGAGATGCCGGCCCGTGCGCCAGTCGCGCGCGCTCCTTCGGGCGTCGGCGGAGCGTCGGTGTGATCGAGCCACGGGTTGTAGAGCTGGTGATGTCGGGCAGCCGAGCCAAAGTCCCACACGACGGGCTCGCCGCCGCGTGGCAGCAGCGCGAACCTGACCAGCTTGTCCATGCCCCACGTGCCGATGTGCGTGGCCGTCATGTACCGGATATTGGCGAAGTCAAAGGTCAGCAGTGCGCCCAGGGATGAGGCCTCGAGCTGCCGCTTGAGCCGGGCCAGCCGTTCCCTCCGCAGTCTGTCCAGGTCGACGCGCTGCTCCCAGTCGACCGCGTTCGCGCCGTAGGTGTGAATCGTCATCGGCAGTCCACCCTTACTCGTCGGGTCCGATTCCCAGCAGGACGCTGGCGTTGCCGGACAGCATCAGCTGCTCGTCCGCCTGGCTCAGGCCTAGCGCCGCAATGTCATCAGCCGGCCGGTCCGAGCCCATGTCGAAGGGGCGGTCGGAGCCCAGCAGCACATGCCCGGCACCGGCGAATGCGACGAGGTCGGCCAGCACAGCCTGGTCGTGCGTCAGGCTGTCGTAGTACAACCTGCGCAGCAGATCGTCTGGCGCCACCGCGCTGTCGGCGTGAGCCTCCGGCCGTACCGCGTAAGCGCGGCGCAGCCGGCCCCGCAGTGCCAGCAGCGCGCCGCCGCCGTGCGCGAGCAGGATCTTCAGGTCCGGGTGGCGCGCCAGGACGCCAGCCGTCACCAGCTGGGCCGCGGCGATGGTCGTCTCGACTGGGTTACCGACGGAGTTCCACAGGTAGTGGCTGGCGAGCGCAGGCAGCCCGAGGCCAGTCGTGGTCGGGTGCACGAATACCAGCGCGCCGGTGGCCGCGGCGGCCGCCCAGAACGGCTCGAAACAGTCCGCGCCGAGGTAGCTGCCCGCGACGCTAGCCGGTACCTCGACGCCGCGCATGCCGGGTAGCGTCATCAGGTGCTCGAGCTCGGCCACCGCAAGCGCCGCGTCCTGGAGTGGCACTGCGCCGAGCGCTAGCACGCGGCCGTTGGCGCGGCCGCCCGCGGCCTCGGCCAGGCTCTCGTTCTGCACCCGGCAGATCCGGGCCGCCAGCGCGGGCTCGGCGAGGACTGGGACAAGCAGGATCCAGGGGGAGATCAGCAGGTGGCTGACGCCGGTGGCAGCGGCCTGCGCCAGCATGAGGTCGATGTCGCAGAACTCGCCGCTGATGGACGTGAGCAGGCGGCCCTGGAACGACACGACCCGCTGTCCCGCGTCCTCGCCTAGCACCGGGCGCCAGTCGGACGGCACCGCGTCGGTGAGCATCCCGGCCGGGATGACGTGACAGTGGCAGTCGAGGATCACGCCGCCGGCCCTGGCGTGGCCGGATCCTGTTCACGCGACTGGCTCGGCTGGCCGCCAAGGTAGAGCAGGCCGATCTCGGGGTGCTCGAGCACCTCGGCACCGGTACCGGTCAGCCGCACGCGCCCCGTCTCCAGGACGACGCCATAGCCGGCCATGCGCAGACCGGCCCTGGCGTTCTGCTCGACCAGCAGAACGGTCTTGCCCTGAGCGTTCATTTCCTGCACAGCGCCGAAGACGACGCGCAGGATCTTGGGCGCGAGGCCCATGGACGGCTCGTCGAGTATCACCACTGCCGGGTCGAGCATGAGGCAGCGTGCAAATTCCACCAGCCGCTGCTGGCCGCCGGATAGGCTGCCCGCCTTCTTTTTCGACCAGGCGGCGATGTCAGGAAAGAGCGCCTCGACGCTAGCCCGCCTGCTGGCGACCTGGGAGCGGCTGCCGAGCAGGTAGCCGCCAAGGTCGATGTTTTCCTGGACGGTCATGTCGGGGAAGAGGCTGTGGTTCTGCGGCACCTGCACAACGCCTGCCCGCAGCACGTCGCGAGGGCTCTTGCCGGTCAGCGATTCGCCGCGATGGAGCACCTGACCCGACCGCGGCCGGAGCACACCGCTGATGACTGCCAGCAGCGTGGACTTGCCTGCGCCGTTCGGCCCGACGATGCACGTGATAGCGCCGGCCGGCACCTCGAAGGAGACGTCGTGCAGCACGTCGCCACCGCCGTATCCGGCCGTGATGCCGTCGACGGTCAGCGCGATCTCAGTCATCGGCGCCCGTTTCGTCGGAGTCAGCCTCATCGGTGCCGAGGTACGCGTCGAGCACGCGCGGGTTGGCCCGGATTTCCGCTGGCGGACCGGACGCGACGACAGCGCCGGAGTCCAGCACGGTGATCTGGTGGCACAGGCCCATGACGAAATCCATGTTGTGCTCGACGATGAGGAAGGTGCGGCCTTGCTTGTTGAGCTCGCGGATCCGGTCGGCGATGTGGTGAATCAGGGACGGGTTCACGCCGCCGGCCGGCTCGTCGAGAAGGACGACCGCCGGGTCGGCAACCAGGACGTAGGCGAGCTCAAGCAGCTTGCGCTGGCCGTAGGACAAGGTGCCGGCCAGCGCGCTGGCGTGGTCAGCGATCCCGGTGAAGGCCAGCAGGTCCAGTGCATGCTGCCGGTGCTGGCGCGCCGAACGGCCGCGCTGGGCTGGCACCAGCATGTTTTCCAGCACGGTCAGCCGCGGGAAGACCCGGGTCAGCTGGAAGGTTCGCCCGACGCCGAGCGCGTAGACGCGGTGCGGCGGCGCGCCAGTGATCTGCTGGTCGCCGAGGAACACCTGTCCGGTGTCGGTGCGCTCGTAGCCAGTCATGACGTTGAACAGGGTCGTCTTGCCTGACCCGTTGGGCCCGATGAGGCCGGTGATCTGGCCAGCCCGCGCGGTCAGCGAGCATCCGTCGAGCGCCCGCACGCCGCCGAACGACTTCGACACGCCCTCGGTCCGCAAGTCCGCAGTCATGGCGCGTCCGCCCGTCCGCGCCGAAATCGCGCGCGGCCTTTGGTGAGGTACTCCGACGCCGTCGGCAGCGCCCCGCGCGGCAGGAAGAGGATCACCAGCAGGAACAAGGCGCCGAACAGGATCTCCGACTCGTAGCCATTGGACTGCTGGAGATTCAGGTACAACTGCGTCGGCTCCAGGATCAGGGCGCCGAGCACCGGCCCGGCCAGCGTGCCCAGGCCGCCGAAGAACGCCATCAGCACGACCGCGAGGTCGAACAGCGGGTCGAAGACGAACTGAGGGAACGCCTCGCCGATGAAGTAGACCCACAGGGCCCCGGCCATGCCGGTGATGAACGCGGACAGCACCAGCGCGGTCAGCTTGACCGGCATGGCGCGCACCCCAAGGCCCGCGGCGCGATCCTCGTCATCGCGGATCGCGCGCAGCTGAAGCCCGAACCTCGACCGTCGGATCTGCCAGGACAGCACCACCGTCGCCGTAGCGAGCAGCATGGCCAGGTAATAGAACGGGTTGTTGTAGGTGGCCGGCGCCCAGTTCCCCGGCGACGGCACCAGCAGCCCGCTCGAGCCGCCGGTAACGCCGAGGTTCGACGCCGACAGCTGGGCGATGAAGAAGAACGCGATCGTGATGACGACGAACGTGTGCCGGCGCACCCGCAGCGCGACCAGGCCGAGCGGCATCGCGATGACCGCCGCGACCAGCCCGGCCAGTGGCACCAGCCAGAAGACGGCCGACCCGGTCAGCTTCCAGTCCTTCGCCGCCACGACGAGGAAGTAGGCGCCGGCCCCGTAGAAGATCGCGTGCCCGAGCGAGAGATAGCCGGAGTAGCCAGAGAAGATGTTCCACGCTGACGCGACGGCGACGAAGATCAGCGTGATGACGCCGAAGTTCGTCGCGGTCGGATTGGTGATGACGAGCGGGTAGACCGCGACCACGAGAAGCAGGGCTGCCACGCCGACGACCGCGAGCGCCTGGCGGGGAGGCTGCCGGAGCCACCCCGTTCCGGTCCTGATCGTTGTTGTGGTTGCGGGTGGCGCCTGTTCTGTTAGCGGGCCGTCGGTCATTGGGCTCTCGCCGCCTGCCGCCCGAACAGGCCGGCCGGCCGGACCGTCAGGATGATCACCATCGCCAGGTAGAAGACGGCCACCGCCCAGTCGGGCTGCCAGATGTCCACCAGTGCTTCGGCCGTCGTCATGAAGACGGCCGCGACGAGCGCACCGCCGATGCTGCCCATGCCCGCGAGGATGACGATGGCGAGCAGCCGGGAGATCAGGTCGTAGCCGCTGTTAGGCGTGAAGCCGCCGCTGATCGCGCCGAACACCATGCCGCCGATTGCGGTCACCGCCGTGGCGATGCCAAACGTCAGGCCGGCCACTCTGTTGACGTCGATGCCGATGAGCCGCGCAGCCGTCTGGTTCTGCATAGTCGCCCGGACCGCCCGGCCGAAGGTGGTCCGGTACAGGATCAGGTACAGCGCCGCGATGGAGACGACCGCCAGCCCGAACCCGATCAGGTAGATGTCCGGCAGGTAGAAGCCGAACATGTGCACGCTGGAGGTGGTGTACCAGCCGGACAGCGAGACGTAGTTGGAGCCGAATACGCGGTACAGCACGCCCTCGATGATCAGCGCGACGGCGAAGCAGGCCAGCAGCGTCATCGAGGTACGCTCCGCGCCGCGCAGCGGCCTGATGAAGAGCCAGTAGATGAGCACCCCGATGACGAACATGGCCGGCACGGTGATGAGCAGGCCGAGGAGCAGGTCGAGGTGCAGGTGGACAGACAGCGCGTAGCTGAGATAGGCGCCGAGCACGACCAGGATGCCCTGCGCGACGTTGATGATGTCCAGCACGCCGAAGATCAGCGTGAGTCCGGCCGCCATCAGCGCGTAGACGCCGCCGCCGAGAATGCCGGCGGCTATGGCCTGAGCGATTTCGGTCGCCATCTCAGCTCCGTGCCGTTGTCTGCATTAGCGTGTCTGCGTCGCGCGGTCAGCCGGCCCAGTTCGGCTTGGGGTACAAGACCGGCACCGAGCCCGGCGCGCCGACGGGCAGGATCTGGACGAAGTTGCCGCTCTGCCACTGGAAGATGAACGCGATTGCCTTGACGTTCTCACCCAGCTTGTTGAACTGCACCGGACCCTGCACCGTACTCAGCGTCACGCCGCTGTGCAGGTAGGCCGTGATCTTCGAGCCGGTAGTGCCGCCGGTAGCCTTGACGGCCTCGGCCGTGACCTGGCCGACCGAGTAGGCTTCGGCCACGTCGGCGTTCACGTCGGACGCGGATCCGCCGTACTTGGCGACGTACTCCGCGACCATGGCCTTGCTTGCCGCGTTGTTGTAGCCGGGGTACCAGGCATCGGGAACCATCATGCCGTTGGCATTGCCTGCCCCGCCGACAGCTGACAGGAACGCCTGCCCCTGGTCGGGCCCGGCGGCGGCGATGAACACCTTCGGGTTGAAGTGCTGCTGCTCGAAGCCGTGGATGAACGACGCCACCGTGGGCACGTCAGTGGAGCCGAGCACCACGGCGTCCGGCTTCTTGCTGGCCACGATGTCGGCATTGGGCAGGTAGTCGGGGACTTCCTCGGGGAAGATCTTCGAGTAGACGGTGCTGAATCCGGCCGGCTGGAGCAGGCCCTGGACACGCTGCACCTGCGGGGTGGCGAACGGGTCGTTGGCCATCGGGTAGGCCACCGTCGTCGGCCGCTGGCTCGCGGGCAGTGACTTGAGCCAGTTGGCAAACGGGTCGAGCTCGTTGGCCACGGGCAGGCTGACATCGAAGACGTTGGGCAGGTTCTCGCTGAAGACCAGCGGCGAGCCGCCGGCCCCTTCGACGAAGGCGTAGCCGTACCGGTGCGCGACCTCGGCGGCCGGGGCGGTGAGCAGCGACGAGAATGGCCCGAAGGTCAGGTCCACGTGCTTGACCGAGATCAGATCGGTGTAGTTCGTGTCCACCTGGGTCGGGCTGCTGTTGTCGTTGAGTATGACCATCTTGACCTTGCGGCCGTCGATGCCGCCGTGGGCGTTGACGTCGCTGGCCCACAGCTCGTAACCCCGCTGGTAGGCCTGGCCGTCGGCGGAGAAGTCGCCGGTCAGCGAGAGCGAGGCGCCGATCAGGATCGTCTTGGACGACGACGAGCCAGATCCTGAGCCGCCACAGGCAGCAAGTAACCCGGTCGCGAGTAGCGCGATGGTGCCAACAGCTAGATACCGGGCGTGATGCGTGTACATCCTCATCCCCGGTGCTCCTTCCCTATCGGATAAGGCCCGATCGTTACGAGTAGCCAGCCGGGACGGGCCTTAGCTGGCCGTGGTGGCGAGGCCAGAGCCCCGCCGTGTGCTGTCATTCGGGATGGTCGTGCTCGTTCGCGCCGGCAGGCTCGAGCCCGTCGGGCACGTCGGCGTCCTCGCTGACGAGCTCCAGGCCGGATGCCCTGGCCTGCAGCTCGATCACCGTGGCGAAGTCCTGCTGGCCGTAGCCGTAGCCGACCAGGCTCTGCACGATCTGATGCACGAGCGAGGCGACGGGCATGGGCACCTCGTGCTCGCGCGCCGCCGCGAGCCCGAGGTCGAAGTCCTTGCGCAGCAGTTCGGAGGTAAAGGTGGCATGGAAATCGAGATTCACCAGGGCGGGGGACTTGTACCGGGTGAAGGTCGAGCCCATCACGCTGTCGTTGATGCAGGCCAGGAACGCCTGACGGCTGACGCCAGCCTTCTGCGCCAGCATGGTGACCTCGGCCAGCGACTGGATCACCGTGCCGAGGAACAGGTTGTGGCACAGCTTGACCGTGCGCGCGATCTCGCCCGGTCCGACGTAACTGGCGCCTGCGCCGAGGATGTCCAGGTAAGGCCGCGCCTCGGCGGCCGCGGCTGGCTCACCGGACACGGCGAAGGTGAGCCTGCCCGCGGCGGCGACGCGCGGGTTGCCCATGACCGGTGCGGCCAGGAACTCCGTGCCGCGCGCGGCCAGCCCCGCCCGCGCTTGTGCCGACGCTTCGACCGAAACTGTCGACAGGTCGATCACGACCGCCGGCGCCTGCTCGCCCGCCAGCAGGCCGGCCGGGCCTAATAGGGCGTCGATCAGGTCCTGCGACGTGCCGACCATCACGAAGACGACCCGGGCATGTGCAAGGTCGGCCGCCTCGTCGACGACCTTGGCGCCGTCCGCTGCCAGCGGCTCGGCCTTCGCCTTCGTGCGGTTGTATACCGAAACGTCCAGGCCGGCCAGGAGCAGCCGGCGTACGAGCATCGAGCCCATGCGTCCGGTGCCTAGCCAGCCAACCTGGCTCTGCGGGTGATCCGTCATGCGTGCCCCACAGGTGCTCGGTGATCGCGGCAATGGTCGTGGTTCGCCAGCAGTTGGTTCGCCAGCAGTTGGTTCGCTAGCAGTTGGTTCGCTAGCGTGGCTAGGCCACAATCGTTTGCGACAATCGTTTGCAATAAGGGAGAGAGTGGCGCAGGACCAATAGGGTTGTCAATGGTAAAAATGGCGCCATCCAACCGCGTAGCCAACTAGCCCGGGTGGCCGCTGCTCGGGCGTGCGGTCGAGCCGCGCACGATCAGCTCGGGCGCCAGGTAGAGCACCTTGACCGTGTCGGTCCCGTTCAGCCGCTCAAGCAGCAGCTGCGCCGCCTCGGCGCCGACCTGATAGTGGGAGAAGGCGACCGTGGTCAGCGGCGGCCGGAGCATGCTGATGAACGGCATGTCGTTAAAGCCCACCACCGACATGTCGGCGGGACAGTTGAGTCCGGCCTCATCGAGCGCGAGGTAACAGCCGACGGCCAGCATGTCGTTGCCCGCGGCGACCGCGGTACAGCCGCCCGCGGCGAGGATCTCCTGCGCGCAGCGGTAGCCCTCCTCGATCGTGAACGCGTACGCGAACGCGACCCGGCCCGGCGGCACCTCGAGGCGCGCGCCGGCCATCGCGGCCTGGAACCCGCGATAGCGCGTCAGCCCGGTGGACACGTCCTGCGGACCGGCGATGCAGGCGATGGCGCGGTGGCCAAGCGCGGTGAGGTGGCCGATGGCCATCTTGACGCCGCGCTCGTTGTCGACGGTCACCGATGGGAAGCTGTAGTCCTCGGCGATCCGGTTCATCAGTACGACCGGGACACCAGCGCGGGCGGCATCGTCAAGCAGCGGGTTGCGCAAGTGCGCAGTCGCCAGTACGTAGCCGTCCACGTGCCTGGCCCGCATCTGGTCGAACACCCGGTGCTCACGGGCCTCATCGCTGTCGGTGTTGCCGATCAGCGCGATGTAGCCGTCGGCTTCCAGGCGGTCAGCTAGCCCGCGGATCATCGGCGGGAAGAGCGGGTTGTTCAGGTCAGGAATGAGCACGCCCACCGTGTGCGAGCGCCGGGTGCGCAGGCTGCGGGCTACGGTGTTGGGGCGGTACCCCAGATCGGCCGCCGCTGCCAGCACCCGGCGGGCGGTCTCCTCGCTGACCAGTAGCCGCGTCTCCGGATTGAGCGCCCTGGACGCGGTCGCCGGATGCACACGAGCCAGCCGAGCCACGTCCTTCAAGGTCACGGCTGGCTCTGGCATCGGCGCTCCAGCATTGCGGCCTGCAGGTTGCCAGCTGGCCTGGCTTGGCGGAAATCGTATCTTAAAGCCGCGGGTCGACAGGCTCGGATTCGAGCGCGGCTATTTTCGCGGCAGCGGCCGGAGCGAGGTAGCCAGATCATGGTTAGCTAGATCATGATGGCGGCACGGCTCGCGGTCGCATGGAGCAGTGGCCCGGAGAAGAAAGCAGTGGCCCGGAGAAGAAGGAGCAGGCTGTGGCTGGAATCGTCGTGGGCATTGATGGCTCGCCTAACTCAGAACGGGCGCTCGACTGGGCGCTTTCGCAGGCAGCTGCCTTGGGCACATCGCTGACGGTCGTCGCCGTCCACGAGGTCGCGAAGAGCTACTGGGGAGACATTCCGGTGGTCGGTCCGTCCGACAAGCCGATCGCGGATCAGCTCCAGCATTCCGCCGAGCAGATGACCCAGCGGGCCGTCAGCCGGCTGGGGGACGCGAAGCCAACGTCCGTGCAGGTACGCGCGCTGAGCGGCTTTGTGGTCAAGGAGCTGCTCGATGCGTCGAAGGATGCGGACATGCTCGTGATCGGCTCACACGGCCGCCACGGTCTGGCCCGGCTGGTGCTGGGCTCCGTGGGACACGAGGTCGTCGAGCATTCGCGACGCCCCGTCGTGGTCATCCCGCACGAGGCGGGACCGACTGCCTGACGCTGACGCGACTGCAGCCACGTGCGCTGCCGTCAGGTGGCGATGTCGGGGTAGGGCAGGCTCCAGTGGCTGAGCCGGGCCGCGAATTCTCGCTGGAAGCCGAGCGGCTCTGCGTGGTCGCGCTCGAATATCGCGATGAACAGGGTGAGCAGCAGGAAGTTGTGCGCCCCGAGCTCGAACAGCGTCACGTAGTCGTGCGTCGCCAGTGCCTCGCGCTCGGCAGGCGCGAACTCAAGCCAGGTGCTCCGCTCGGGCACGGTGCAGTTCAGGATCACGCTGGCGCGTTCGGATTCCCACCACTGTACGGTGCCGCGCGGGTCCTGCCGGTAGCGCTCCACCAGGTCCGGGTCGCGATCGACGGTGTAGAGGAACTTGTTCAGCAGGTACTTGCTCACGCCGCACCACCTTCCGGGTACCAGGTGAAGTACGCCTCCATGGTGTGGAAGAGGTCGAGCGAGTCTACGTAGTCCGCCGCGACCTTGTCGCCGGCGACGCCCATCATCAGCATGAAGTCCATGAAGCCGTGCGTCGCGTTGCCCGGCAGCCACAGGCTGTCCAGGCTGACCTCGGCGAGCGCGGAGTCCAGGTCGCCGGAGGCGATCCAGCTGACCGCCTTGCGGTCGAACTCCGGATCGGGCCCGTGCGGGCCGAACTGACGCGGGCCGCCGAGTTCGAGCGACAGGTGGCCGGTGCCGATGATCGCGACGCGCTTGTCGACGGGCCAGGATTCGACCAGCCGCCGGAGCGTCCGGCCCAGCTCGACGAACCGGCTGGGCTGCGGCAGCGGCGGCGCGAAGATGTTGGTGTAGACCGGCACGATCGGCAGGTCAGCCGCCGGCCGCAGCGTGATCAGCGGGCAGGTGATGCTGTGATCGATCCGCAGCTCGTTGCTGAACGCCAGATCGAAGCCTGAGTCCAGGCCCTGGCGCAGCAGGTAGGCCGACAAGTCCTCGTCCCCGCGCAGGAGCATCCGCGGCAGCCCGAACTCGCGCTCCTCGTTGTACCAGTTCGCGTCGTAGAACGGCGCCTTGCCGATGAGGAACTGCGGCATGTTGTCCAGCCACAGCTGATGGAAGTGGTCGCTGCCCACCATCACGAGCACGTCGGCGTTAGCCCTGGTCAGCGTCTCGCGGAAGGCCTCGATCTTCGCCACCCACTCGTCGGCGAATGGCGGCCGGTCCACCCCGGCCGACGTGCTTGCCTTGTAGTAGAACGGGTGATGCGTCGATGCGATGACCGCGGCGACAGTCGCCATGGCGCTCCTCAGTTCCGGTCGGGATCCACATACTCGGCATGCTGCTCCACTGTCAGGTAGACGTCCATGCCGATCGGGCTGCGACGTTCCTCAGCTAGCTGGCCAAGCAAGCCAGCCGTGCGCGCAAGCAGCGCGAATCCGCGCAAGAGCTCCACCGGCAAGCCCAGGTCGGCGAGCGCCGCGCCGCAGGTGCCGGCCCCGTTGAGCGGCAGGGTCCGGCCGAGAACCTCCGGATGGACCCGGCCGACGGCTTCGAAAAGCCGCAGGTGCGGGCCGCGCAGTCCGGCGTCGTCAGCGATGGCGATCAGTACCGGGGTGCGGGGATCGGTGACCTTGTGGATGGGATGACCAAGGCCCGGAACGAGGCGGCCCTCGGCGCGGGCCGCCCGGACGGCCGCCAGGGCTAGTGCGTCGTAACCAGCGTCGTCGCGGGGGACCGGCTGGCCAGCGAGCGCGTCGGCTAGGAACTGCCCCGCATCCTCGGTGACGCCCAGAAAGCGCGAGCCGCCGCCCAGGAGCCCGGCGGCCAGCGCACCTTGCACCGAGTCCGGCGCGCTCAAGTACGTCAGCCTCGCGGCGATGGCCGTCGGGGTGAAGCCGTGATCGGCCAGCGCCACCATGACCGCCTCGAACACCCGGACCTGCGCTGCGGTCGGCCGCTGCTGGGTGACGAGCCACATCGCCAGCTCGGCAAAGCCGACCTTGCCCATGAGATCGGCCGTTAGGTCACGCCCGAGCAGGGTGATCGTGTCCGCGTCGGAGGTGCCGAGTGAGGTACGGAAGGCCGGTACCGGTATCGCGTGGCCGGGGTGCTCCTGTGTCATCGGTCGGCTCCCGTCAGCCAGGCACGGATCTGGTCGCCGTGCTCGTCGAGCTTCGGCGGCGGCAGGTCATATCGCAGCGCGCTGCCGGAGAATGTTAGTGGATGCCGGATCGTCGGCACGGCGGCCTCGCCGCGGCCGGCGGGCACGACCGGTGCCAGGCCGATCTGCTCGGCGAACGCGATCCCCTGGGCAACGGTGTTGATGGGTCCGCATGGCACGCCGGCCCCGATGAGCTCGCTGAACCACTCCTCGGCCGACCGCTTCGCCAGCAAGTCAGTCAGCAGTGGCCGCAGCTCATCTCGATGCGCCGTGCGACCGTCGGTACGCGCGAACTTGGGGTCGTCGGCCAGGTGCTCAGCCCCGAGCACCCGGCAGAGCTTACGGAACTGGGCGTCGTTGCCCGCGGTGATGATCAGTTCGCCGCTGGCGGTGGGCAGCGGCTCGTAGGGAAACAGGCTCGGGTGCGAGTTGCCCATCCGGAACGGCGTCACGCCGCCGGCGGCGTAGGCGCTGGTCTGGTTCACCATCGCGGACAGCGCAGAGGCCAGCAGGCTCGCCTCGACATGCTGGCCGAGCCCGGTGGCAGTCCGCTGGCCGAGCGCCGCCAGGATGCCGATGGCCGTATGCAGTCCGGCGACGACGTCGAAGACCGAGATGCCGGCCCGGTATGGCGGTCCGGCCGGATCTCCGGTCAGGCTCATCAGCCCGGAAATTGCCTGCACCATCAGGTCGTAGCCCGGCAGGTCCCGCCCGCCGCCAGCACCGAACCCGCTGATCGAGGCGTAGACGATGCCGCGGTTCACGGCGCTGACTGAGTCGTAGTCGAGGCCGAACTTCACCAGGCCGCCCGGCTTGAAGTTCTCCACCAGGACGTCGGCCCGGCGAGCTAGCTCACGGGCCGCGGACACGTCGGCGTCATCAGTGAGGTCGAGCGCGACCGAGCGCTTGTTCCGGTTGATCGCCAGGAAGTACGTCGCGACGCCGTCGCCGGTGACCGGGGGCACCCAGCGACGTGTGTCGTCGCCCTGCGGGCTCTCCACCTTGATCACATCCGCGCCGAGATCCGCCAGCAGCATGGTGCAGTACGGGCCTGCGAGCACTCGGGAAAAATCGGCAATCAGCACGCCCGCCAGCGGCGCCGGATTTGGCATCGGTTCGGGCTGGCTCATCTGCAGTGACGGTTCCCTCTGTCCGCTGAACGGACACTAGTCCGGAGAAGTGCCAGTGTTGCCTCGCGCGTGTCGCCATGTCAAGAGGCGGCGAGGCCCAGGGCGACGGTGGCCTGCGGCGCGGACTGGCACGCTGCCCAGTCGGCGCTGATCGCCCCGGCGGTCTGGAGCAGCAGCGGCAGATACTGCCCGGTCAGGACCTCAACAGGGGTCTCCGCCGCGTGGACTGTCACATTCATCGCAGCGATCACCCGGCCGCTGCCATCGCGCAGCGGGGCGGCCACCGAGCGGATCCCGAGCGCAAGCTGCTCGTCGGTGAGCGACCAGCCGCGAGCGCGGACGTCGCGAAGCTCGGCGGCTCGCTCCGCGTCATCCGGCTGCCAGCGGGCGGCGATTCCAGATCTGCTCGGCTCGGCGAGCACCCGTTCCGCCTCGGCCGGCGGCAGGCCGGCGAGCATGACCTTGCCGAGGGATGTCTGCATAGCCGGGAACCGGGTGCCGATCGTCACCGCGAGCGCGATGATCTTCGGCACCGCGACTCTCGCCACATACACGATGTCAGAGCCATCGAGCTGGGCTATCGAGCTCGATTCGTGGGTCTGCGCGACGAGCGCCTCCATGTGCGGGCGGGCGACCTCCCACAGGCCACGCGACAGGACGTAGCTCATGCCGAGGTCCAGGACGCGCGGGGTCAGCTCAAAGCCGCCGTCGGCGGCCCGCACGTAGCCGAGCTCCTGCAACGTCAGCAGCATCCGCCGGGCGGTCGGCCTCGCGAGGCCGGCCGCGGCGGCGACCGAGGCCAGGGTCATGACTGGCTGACCTGGCTGAAAGGCCCTGATGACATCGAGGCCGCGGGCCAGCGCCTCGATGAAGTCCGGGCTCGTGTCCTGCCGTGCCATGCCGTCTCCCTCGGTGCCCGCCAGTGTTACCGGGCTGTGCGGTGCTGCCGGGCTGTGCTGTACTGCCCGGCTGGCAATGACTGTAGCGCGGGCCGGGCGGTCCGTCCGCTATGCGGACGGCCCTAATTGCGAGCTGATGCTAACGGATGAATGTCACCTCTTGACACCGGTCCGCAAACCGGCCACGCTTCCGGTCAGGCTCCATGTAGTCGTGATCCGGACAACTGTCCGTGAGACCGGCAACTGCCGGCGAGAATGGAGGTCTGCAGTGTCGTCAGAAGCACTGTCAGCAGAAGCAGTGTCCGCTGAAGCAGTGTCATCTGGGGCTGGCCCGGCGGCCGAGTCCGAGGTGACCTCAGGTCGGCCGGTGGTCTTCCGGAACGCGACGATCCTCACCATGGACGACGCGCACAGCATCGAGTACAACACCGATCTCCTGGTGATCGGCGAGCGGATCGCCGCGGTCGGCAAGCAGCTAGCGGCGCCGGACGGAGCAGTCGAGATCGACGCGAGCGGCGGCTTGCTGATGCCGGGCATGATCGATACCCACCGGCATATGTGGCAGACGGCGATGCGCGGCTACGGGGCCGACTGGACTCTCACGCAGTACTTCGTCTGGTACTACCTGAACTGGGGCAAGGTCTTTCGGCCCGCGGACATCTACGCGGGCAACCTGCTGGCGGCCATCGAGGCTATCGACGCCGGCGTGACCACGACGGTGGACTGGTCGCACGGGCTCCAGACGGTCGACCATGCCGAGGCGGCCGTAGACGCGCTGACCGAGGTGCCCGGACGGTTCGTGCTGGCCTATGGCAACATCCAGGCGGGTCCCTGGGAGTGGTCGGCTGCGCCCGAATTCCGCGACTTCGTCAGCAGGCGGTTCGGCACCGCGAACGACATGCTCGGCTTCCAGATGGCCTTCGACGTCACCGGCGACCCGGCCTTCCCTGAGCGGGCTGCCTTTGAGGTGGCCCGCGACCTTGGCGTCCCGGTCACGACCCACGCCGGCGTCTGGGGTGCCACCAACGACGACGGCATCCGGCTGATGCATGAAAACGGGTTCATGACGCCGGCCACGATCTACGTCCACGCCGCGACCCTGACCAGGGATTCCTATCACCGAATCGCCGCGACCGGCGGCTCGGCGTCGGTCTCCACCGAGAGCGAGCAGAGCGCCGGGCAGGGGTATCCGCCGACCTGGCAGCTGCGCGAGCACGACATCCCGGTGTCACTGTCCATGGATACGAGCGTCTGGTGGAGCGGCGACCTCTTCTCCGCCATGCGGACCACGCTCGGCGCTGACCGGTCGCGTGAGCACCTGGAGGCGCACGCCAGGCAGGAGACCATCACGAACTGTCACCTGCGGGCAGAGGACGTAGTCGACTTTGCCACGCGCGGCGGCGCGAAGGCGCTGGGCCTCGACTCGGTCGTCGGGGCACTCGAGCCGGGCAAGAAGGCTGACGTCGTCCTCATCAAGAACGACGATTCCCCGGTCATGTTCCCGCTGCTGAACCCCTACGGGCACGTCGCCTTCCAGGCGCAGCGGGGCGATGTGCACACGGTCGTGATCAACGGCCGGGTGGTCAAGTACAACCATCGCCTCACTGGACCCAGCCTCGCCAAGGCCCGCGAGGTCGTCGGCCAGACCGTCGATTACCTGCAGGGTCAGCTCGGACCAGACGCCTGGGCCGAAGGAATGCACCCGGAGATCCCGGAGACCGCTGTGCTGGATAACCCCTACACCTATACCGAGTGGAACGCGGGCTCGGCGCAGTGGAAAGGCGGCATCCGAGGTGACGGTCCCGCCTGAGCGCTCGCGCGTGCTCGAGGACGACCAGGACGCGGCCACGGGCCGAGGCCTGGACTGCGGCGTCATGATCCCGCCTTGACGACGGCGCGGACGATGCCGACACACAAAAACCGGTGAGCCGGGCGGCCACCCGACTCACCGGCCAGAACGCTAACCCACCATCCAGCGAGTAAGCACAAAGGAGTCTAGCCGTGGCTTCACGGTCGACGAACGACAGCGCCATCCGGCGCCTTCGCCATCACGCCACCATCGTGCTCTCCGTCACAGCGGGCCTGGCCCTGGCTGCCTGCGGGAGCTCCAGCGGAGGCCAGCCGGCCTCCTCCACCTCAGCGGGCGCAGCCTCGCTGGCGGCCGGCAAGACGCTCAACATCGCCTACCTCTCGTTCGCCGTGGAGAACAGCTACGACGCGCCCATGCTCGCCGCAGCCCAGGGCGTCGCGAGTGACGAGAATGCCAACGTCAAGGTCTTCGACGCCAACAACAGCCCGCAGACGCAGTACTCGCAGTTGCAGGACGTCATCAACTCCGGGCAGTACGGCGGCATCATCGTGCAGCCGATCTTCGGTACCGGCCTGCTCAGCCTCGTCAAGCAGGCCATCAGCAAGGGGATCAAGGTCGTCAACATGGACCAGATCCTCGGGCCCGACTTGTCTACTGACCAGCCCCAGGTCAACGGACTGTCGGCGAATGTGACCTTCGTCCCGACCGAGATCGGCACGAAGCTCGGCCAGCTAGTGGTGCAGGCCTGCCAGGCTAAAAACCTCAGCCCATGCAACGTCGGCTATCTGTATGACATCAAGGCCTCCGCCCTGGACGTCGCCGTCAGCGGCGCCTTCAACAAGGCCATCGCGGCCGACAAGGCGATCAAGGTCGTCGCCCAGGGCCAGAGCTTCTTCAGCCCGACCGAGGGACTGACCGCGGTGCAGAACATGCTGCAGGCTAGCCCCAGTCTCAATCTGATCGTCGGCTCCGACCAGGGCATCGAGGGTGGCGCGCAGGCTCTGCAGACCGCCCACCTGACCGGCAAGGTCATTCTGGTCGGCTACGGTGCGAGCGCCGCAGCGCTGGCGGGCGTCGCCTCCGGCGCCTGGTACGCCGACGTTGCCCAGGCTCCGGCCAGCGAAGGTCGCCTGGCCATGCAGGCCATCATCAAGGCCCTGCGCACCGGAAAGAGCAGCGGCGCCGTCAACCCGGTCGCCGGGCTGCCTGACGGCGGTGTCGTCACCAAGGCCGATGTCAGCCAGTTCACCGCCGAGTGGCCGGGCTAAGGGTGCCCGAGCAACCTGGCCCGCCGGGCGCGCACGTCGAGCTGGACGCAGTATCGAAGTCCTTCGGCGGCGTGCGCGCCCTGGAGGCGGTCAGCCTCCGCATCGGCCGCGGCTCCATTCACGCACTCGTCGGCGAGAACGGGGCCGGGAAGTCAACGATTGGCAAGATCATCGCCGGCGCGATAGCACCGGATTCCGGGCGCCTGCTGCTCGGCGGCACGCCCGTCCGCTTCCACTCACCGCGCGATGCCATTGCGGCCGGGATAGCCCTTATCGGTCAGGAGCTATCGGTGGTCCCGGCGCTGTCCGTCGCCCAGAACGTGTTCCTCGGCGCGGAACCTCGCACCGCGGGGCTCGTGCGCGGGCGGGCACTGCGGCGCCGGTTCGACGAGCTGGCGGCGTCGGCCGGATTTGACCTCAGCGGCGACGCAGGCGCCGGGGGCCTGCGGACCGCGGATCAGCAGAAGGTCGAGATCCTGCGGGCCCTGGGCCGGGACGCCGAGCTGATCGTCATGGACGAGCCGACGGCGGCCCTGTCCCGGCCGGACGTGATCAGGCTGCATGAGGTCATCAGGCGGCTGGCCGCGGGCGGCACGACCATCGTGCTGGTCTCGCATTTCCTCGGCGAAGTGCTCGAGCTTGCCGATCAGGTGACCGTGCTGCGGGACGGGCGGCTGATCCGCACCAGTGACGTGGCTGGTCAGACGGAGGCGTCCCTGCTCCACGCGATGCTCGGCACCGCCACCACCGCCGCCTTTCCGGTCCGGCAGCTCGCGGCGCCCGATGCCCCGGTCGCGCTCGCCATCGACAGCTTGTCGGGCCCAGGCTTCAGCGAGGTCTCACTGCAGCTGCGGGCCGGCGAGATCCTCGGCCTGGCCGGGCTGATCGGGGCGGGCCGGACCGAGCTAGCGCGGGCGGCCTACCGTGCGCTTCGGGTCAGCGGCGGGACCGTCACGGCACCAGATGGCCGGCCGCTGGTCGGCCGCGGCCGGACCACCCGGTGGCTGGACAGCCCGCGGACCGCGCTGGCGGCAGGTGTCGCCATGATCCCGGAATCGCGCCGGGAGCAAGGACTGCTGCTCGGCCGGTCGGTCCGGGAGAACGTCAGCCTGGCCAGCGTCGCCGACTACAGCCGGGGCGGCGTAGTGAGCCGGCGCGCGGAGCGGCGCGCAGTCGGCCAGATGCTGGCCAGCCTCGACGTCAGGACGGCCGGCCAGAGCGCCACCGCAGGCACCCTGTCGGGCGGCAATCAGCAAAAGCTGCTCTTCGCCAGGATGCTTCTGCGCACGCCGCAGGTGCTCATCGCCGACGAGCCCACGCGCGGCGTGGATGTGGGCGCGAAGCGCGCCATCTACGAGCTGCTGGCATCGGCAGCCAGGGGCGGGATGGCCGTGCTGCTGATCTCCTCCGACGTCGAGGAGATTCTCGGTCTCGCGCACCGCGTCCTGGTGATGCGGCAGGGCCGGGTCGCAGCCGAGCTCACCGGTGAGCAGCTGACCGAGGCGGCCATCCTCGCGGCAGCGTTTGGCGCGCCCGACATGTCCGGCCCGGCGACCGGTCCTTCTGCCAAGGGAGCATCATGAGCTCGCAGGAAACCACCACGGAGCGCCCGGCCGCGACGCGCCGGGTCAGCATGCCGGCCCCGCTTCGCGCGGCGCTCGGCGGACCGTTGCGCAGGGCGGGCATCATCGGCCCGTTCCTGGTCCTGTTCGTTGTTTTGTCGGTCGCGAGCGGACCGTTCTTCACCAAGGTCAACCTGCTCGACATCCTCGACCAGCAGGCGTCGACGCTCATCATCGCGGCGGCCGGAACGCTGGTCCTCGTCGCCGGCGGCATTGACCTCTCCGTCGGCGCGATCTACGCCCTCGCTGGCGTGACCGCCGCCAAGCTCGCGCTCACCATGCCGCCCGCGGTCGCCGTGCTGGCCGGGGTAGCGGTCGGGCTCGTCGTCGGCCTGGCAAACGGGCTGATCACGACGGTCGGCCGGATCAACTCGCTGATCGCGACGCTCGCCATGTCATTCGTGATCAGCGGTCTGGCGAGCCTCGTCACGAGCGGGAATCTCATCATCGATTACAGCCGGCCAGGGTTCGCCGATCTCGCGCGCACGTCGTTCCTGACGGTCAACACCTCGACCTGGATCATGATCGCCGTCGTCGGCGTGTTCGGCCTGCTGCTCTCCCGCACCACGTCCGGGCGCTACATCTATGCCGCGGGCAGCAACGCCGAGGCAGCGCGCCTGGCCGGCATCCGCGTCCACCGGGTCCGGGTGCTCACGTTCGTCCTGAGTGGCGGTGCTGCCGCGCTCGGCGGCGTCATCGACACGTCCCGGGTGCTGAGTGCGCAGGCATCCAACGGCCAGACCACGCTGACCTTCACTGTGCTCGCCGGAATCGTTGTCGGCGGCACCAGCATTCTCGGCGGCGACGGCGCGATCTGGCGCACCATCACCGGCGTCTTGTTCATCGCCCTGATCGGGAACGGCTCTGACCTGCTGGGGCTCAATCCGCTGTACGACCAGATCGCCCTCGGCGTCATTCTCCTGCTGGCCGTCGGCAGCGACGCATGGTCCAGGGTGCGCATCCGCTGACGGCCCTGCCCGGCGGGTTACTCCGGCAGCGTGACTTCGACGCCTACGTCGGTCTTGGGATAGTAGGCGGTAATCTGGTCCGCGCCGTACTTCGCGCGGAACTTATCCACCACCGTCCGGACGCCAGCGGGGTCGGTGATCGGCGTGTCCGTGGCGGTGATGGTCGCCTGGTCGGCGGTCAGCTGCAGCTGCGGGGTCTTGAGTACGTTCTTGTACCAGTCGCTGTCTGAGCCATGGACGGGCAGCAGGTACAGCTTCCCGCTCTCGGCGACGAACCAGACGGGTGCAGAGATCTCCCGGCCGGTGACCCGGCCAGTCACCGTGATGGTGATCTCGTTGACGTCATGTAGCGCAACACTGAACTTTCCGGCCATCTGGTTCCCCCATCGCCCGTCGGTGTGGATGCCGCATGCCGTCCTGATTCCCGATGACGGTTCTCTCCATGCCGGCGCCGGACAAGCGCCTGGCGTAACTTGGCGCCCATGGGGAGCGCGGAGCGATGACGGAGTGGATCTTCCAGGGCAACCGCAAGCGGTATGACCTGGACACTGCCATCGCTGCGTCGCGGCAGCACTCGTGGAGCACTCCGCGCTACCGGGACCGGACCGCAGCCGGTGACCGCGTCTGGCTCCAGATCGTCGGACGGGACCACCCCGGCATCTACTACGTGGCGACGATCACCTCTGCGACCTATGAGGATCCGCAGTGGCAGGCGGCCGACTCGCTCTACGGACGGTGGCGGACTGACATCCGGTTTGACTACCGCATCGATCCGCCGCTGCTGCGAACGGAACTGCTCGCCAGCGCCGAGTTTGGCTCGTTCCGGCCGTTCCGCGGGTTCCAGGGTTCGACCGTGCCGCTGCCACCGGAGATTGCGCTGGCGCTGTCAGAGCGTGCCGCACCACGCCTCGAGGCGTTCGACTCGCCCGCCTAGCCGGCGCTGCCCGCCGGCGCGGCTGCGGTCAGACCGCGCGGGCTATCGTAGATCGAATGTCGTCACCCGCGAGCAATGCCAACGATCCGTCGGCGCAAGATCATCGCTGGCTAGTCCTGGTCATTGTGGCGATCGCCCAGCTCATGGTGGTCCTGGACGCGACCGTGGTCAATATCGCCCTGCCGTCGGCGCAGCGCGCACTGGGGTTTCCCAACAGTGACCGGCAGTGGGTCGTCACTGCCTACGCGCTGGCCTTCGGCAGCCTGCTTCTGCTCGGGGGCCGGCTCGGCGACATATTCAGTCGCAAGCGGGTCTTTATTACCGGCTTGATCGGATTCGCCGTAGCGTCGGCGATCGGCGGCGCCGCGACGTCGATCGGCATGCTCATCGCCGCCCGGGCGCTGCAGGGAGCCTTTGGCGCGATTCTCGCCCCGGCCGCGCTCGGGACGCTCGTCAGCACCTTCCGGGATCCGCGGGAGCGTGGCAAGGCCTTTGGCGTCTTCGGCTCGGTGGCAGCAGGCGGGGGCGCGGTTGGCCTGATCCTGGGCGGCCTGCTGACTGAGTACCTGTCCTGGCGCTGGACGCTCTACGTCAACCTGCTCTTCGCCGCGATCGCGGTCGGCGGAGCGCTCGCCTACATCCATACGCGCAGGCCGGCGAACCGACCGCGGATGGACGTCCCCGGCACGTTGCTGGCGTCAGCGGGCCTGTTCTGCATCGTCTATGGCTTCTCGCACGCTGAGACCGCAGGGTGGACCGCCGCGCTGACGATCGGCTCACTGGTTGCCGGCGTTGTGCTGCTCGCTGCGTTCGCATTTGCTGAAGCGCACGTGCGAAGTCCGCTGCTGCCGCTTCGGATCATCGTCGACCGGACCAGGGGCGGCGCCTATGTGTCTGTCGGCGTGGCCGGGATTGCCGTCTTCGGCGTGTTCCTGTTCCTGACGTTTTACCTGCAGACAGTCAAGGGCTACAGCCCGGTCATTACGGGGCTGGCGTTCCTGCCGATGATTGCGTGCATCCTGGTTTCGTCCAATACCTCCAGCATCGTCTTGCTGCCCCGCCTCGGGCCGCGCGCACTGATCTCCAGTGGGATGCTCTTGGGCGCGGTCGCGATGGCCCTGCTGACGCGGCTGAGCGTCACCTCGAGCTACGTCGGCGGTGTGCTGCCCAGCCTGCTCCTGCTCGGCGTCGGCTTTGGGATGATCATTTCGCCGGCCATCAACACGGCCACGGCTGGAGTGCCGCAGCGGGATTCAGGCGTGGCGTCTGCCCTGGTCAACACCATGCAGCAGGTAGGCGGCTCGATCGGCACGGCGGCGCTGAGCACGATCGCCCTGATGGCAACGGCTAGTTACCTGCTGACTCACCACGCCGGCGCTCCGGCCCTGGCCGTGGCGGTCGCGGCGACGCACGGCTACACGGTCGCCTTCACCGTGTCGGCGGCTCTGTTCGGGCTCGGCGTCGTGCTGGCCGTTGTCTTGCTGCCTTCGCGGCAGCGGCTGGCCGAGCTCAGGAGTGCGGCGGCGGCGGGCGCCCCTGCCTCAGGCACGACAGGCACGACAGGCACGGCAGGCGCGCCGGGCACGCCGGGTACGCCGGGTACGCCGGGTACGCCGGGTACGCCGGGCACGGTATCCACCAGGGCCTTATCCCGGCTTGGCGTCAGAGCAGGCCCCCGCTGGGTACCACTGACCTTGGCGTTATGACAGAAGTGCCGGCTGGGACACTCGGAGGAATTATGACAGACCAGATCACACCCGGCCGCGTTCCCACGGGCGCGACGCCCGAGGGCGACGGAGTGCTTGTCGGAGCCGGGCCGGTCCAGGTGGATGCCTTCATCGATTTCCTGTGCCCGTTTTGCAAGCGATTCGAGCTGTCCGCCGAGCCGGTGCTGACTGGGCTGGTGAGCGACGGACGGGTCAGAATCGCCTATCACCCGATGAATTTCCTGGACGAAGCATCGACGACGGGCTATTCGACCCGCGCCGCCGCGGCTTCCGGCTGCGCGGCTGACCAGCAACGGTTCATGGAGTATGCGCATGAGCTGTTCGTCAGTCAGCCGCCGGAAGGCGGGCCGGGCCTGACAGATGCTGACCTGGCCAAGCTAGGCAGTGCCGCCGGGCTCGACTCAGCGGCGTTCACGGCCCGCGTGTCAGCGGGGACCTACCTGGACTGGCCGTCGTACGTGACCGAGCGCGCCGTGGCAGCCGGGGTTAGTGGTACGCCGACAGTGCTGGTCGGAGGCGTCCCGGTTAGCCCGGACCCGCGGGCTATCGCGACCGCCGTCGACCGGCTCGACGCGGCGCTCTGACCTGTCCAGGGCCCGCGCCACACGCCGCCAGCTTGGCCTGCGTTGAGGTTCACGGGCATGGAGACGCTGGCGGTCATAGGTGCCGGGCCGAAGGGCATTGCCGTCGCCGCGAAGGCCCGTGCCCTCGAGACCGCCGGCCTGGTCGCGCCGGAGGTGGTCCTTGTCGAGCGGGGCCCGGTCGCTGGGAACTGGACCGGCGAGCAGGGCTACACCAGCGGGCACCTGCCCCTGAGCACCCCGCCGGAGAAGGACATCGGCTTCCCGTATGCCGAATCATGGGGAGCTGCGTCGCCGGCGGTCACCACGGCCATGTCGGGCTACAGCTGGCAGCGGCACCTGACGGCGATCGGCGCGTACGCCGACTGGGTAGACCGCGGTCGGCTGCGGCCGACCCATCGGGAGTGGAGCTCATACCTGCGTGCGGTGGCCCTGCGTGCGGATGCCAAGATCGTCGCTGGTGAGGTCGTCGGCCTGGAGGCGGCAGACCTGCGGTGGCGGCTGACGCTCAGGTCCGGTGAGACGCTGTCCGCTGACGGTGTCCTCATGACCGGCGCGGGGCCGCCGATCCGCGTTCCTGGCCAGCCGCAGGACCATCCGCGCGTCTTCGACGGGCGCAGCTACTGGCTGGCGGCGCGGGCGCTGGCGGCAGATCTGCCGCAGAGCATGTGCGTCATAGGCAGCGGCGAAACGGCGGCGGCCGTGGTCATCAGCCTGCTGCGCAAGGCGCACAAGCGCTCGACCGTCGACGTCCTGACTGCTCGCGGCGTGCTGTACTCGCGCGGGGAGAGTTACGACGAGAACCGCTATTTCTCTGATCCTGGCGACTGGCCGCGACTGGCCGAGTCGCACCGGCGTGAGTTCATCGAGCGCACCGACCGCGGCGTCTTCTCCCTGCAGGCGGAGGCGATTCTCAACCAGTCGCCTTGCTACCGGGCGCTGGCCGGCCGCGCGGCCGCGATTGACGCTGCCGAGCGCCAGGTCGTCGTCACAGTCGACTACGGCGGCGAGCGCGAGCGTGTGGCCTACGACCTGGTTGTCGTTGCCATCGGCTTTGACGCGCGCTGGTTCGAGGGCCTGCTCGGCGATAGGGCTCGGCAGCTGTACGACGACGCGCTTGGCGAGGACGGACTGGAGCGCCGCATGGACCTTGATCTGTCGGTCGCCGGGCTCAGCCCGCCCCTGCACCTGCCACTGGTCGCAGCCCTCGCGCAGGGACCGGGGTTTCCCAACCTGAGCTGCCTCGGCCTGCTGAGCGACCGCATCTTGCGCCGTTATGTCCCCGTGGTACCGCCCGCAGGCGCGGCCGTGGCCGCGGAGCGGAGCGAGCGTGGCTGAGCTGCCGTTGCCGGGCGAGGTCTGGGAAAGCGACGACAACGTCCGTCGCACGATCGTCATGCCCGCCGTCCTCCTCGCCCGGCTTGCTGCCAGCGCTGAGCGGCGCGACATGTCGGTCAGCGACCTGCTAGTCGAGTTCGCCGAGGCAGGACTGCGCCGCGAGGAACAACGCTGCCAGGACCAGGGCGACTAACCGCGGCGTCGCCCTCAGGCTCGCTGCTCGCGCACCTGACGCTTGATCCGAGCCAGCATCGCGGCCATGCCGCGCAGCCGCAGCGGGCTGACCAGATCCCGCAAGCCGAGCTGAGCGGAGAACTCGCCAGGCGTCTGCAGGATCTCCTCCGCGCCGAGGCCGTCCAGCCCGGCGTAGAGAATGCCGGCGAAACCACGAGTCGTCGGTGCCTCCGGCGGGGCGCTGAAGAACAAGTGGACTGTGTCGTCGTCCGCTACCTCGACCGCCAGGAAGAGGGGTGACTGGCACTCCGGCACCGGCTCCAGCAGATCAGGATGCTCGGCGTACCGGGCCGGCAGTGGCGGCAGGTCCTGGGCGAACTCCAGCAGGAGCTGAAGCCGGTCACTGTCCGGGAGGGAGCCGAAATCGTCGGCGATCTCCTGCAGCCGGGGGGACAGGGTGCCAGGGCCGGCTGTCACGGTTCCTCCCCGCGGCGGATCGGTGTCCCGACCGAGTTCCCCCACTCGGTCCACGACCCGTCGTAGTTCCGTACCCGGGGATAGCCGAGCAGGTGGTGGAGGACGAACCAGGTATGGCTGGACCGTTCGCCGATCCGGCAGTAGACGACCACATCGTCCTCCGGGCGCAGCCCGGCGTCGCCCGCGTAGATCGCCTCAAGCTCCTGACGGGTCCGGAACGTGGCGTCGTCGGCGGCGGCGCGGGACCACGGGACGCTCCTGGCGCCCGGAATGTGCCCGCCGCGCAGCGCGCCTTCCTGCGGGTAGTCGGGCATGTGCAGCAACTCGCCGGTGTACTCGCCGGGCGAGCGCACGTCGATAAGCGGCTGGCCGAGATGCGTCAGGACCTGATCGCGGAACGCGCGGACCGTCCTGTCGTCGCGCTCGATGACCGGATACTCGGTGCGGGGCCGCTGCGGCGCCTCGGTCGTCAGCTCCCGGCCCTCGGCGATCCACTTGGCGCGGCCGCCGTCCAGCAGGCGCAGGTCAGGGTGGCCGAACAGCGTGCACACCCAGAGGGCATAGGCCGCCCACCAGTTATTCCGGTCGCCGTACAAGACGAGAGTGGTGTCCCGGCTGATGCCCTTGTCGGACATGAGCCGGGCGAAGCCGGCCCCGTGGACGTAGTCGCGGGTGACCGGGTCGTTGAGTTCTGTATGCCAGTCAAGCTTCACTGCGCCAGGGATATGGCCAGTCTCGTACAGCAGGACGTCCTCGTCAGACTCGGCGACGACCAGGCCGGGATCGTCCAGGTGCTCGGCCAGCCACGCGGTGCTGACGAGCATCTCCGGGCGCGCGTAGTCCTGGAACTTCGCCGCGGAGTCGTAGGGCAGCGCCACGGTCACCATCACCTCCGGTCCGGGTCGGCAGCTGCGCTACCCAATGGGCCGCAGCGCCGAAACAGGCTTCCTCAATAACAGGCTTCCTCGATAACACGGGCATCAATCCCAGCCTTCCCGCCTCGCGCGAGCCTTCCCGCGCCGGGCCGGCCTTCGCGCCCCGCGCGCCTTTCCGCCCCCGCGCGCCTTCCCGCCCCCGCACCAGCCTTCCCCGCTGATCTGGCCTGGGTAGTCGGCGCCTGTCCTGGTACCCGATAGTTGTGACCGGATGTCGGATTCGGCCGCCAACCCACGCCTGGCCCGGCTGCGCCCCGGCGTTCGCTGCTAGCGGGCGGAATCCTGATTCCGGTTATGTTAGCGTCGTACCGGAAGCATCGTTCCGCTTCGGGAGGACGTGGAATGGCCGCGGAGAGCACGCGTGCGCATCATCAGGTGACCTTCGCGGTGCTGTCGGCTGGCGTCGCGGCATTCGCTCTACTGCAGTCGCTGGTGATTCCGGTGCTGACGACGGTGCAGCACCAGCTGCACACGACCCAGAGCACGGCGACCTGGGTACTGACTGCCTACCTGTTGTCGGCGTCGATCATGACGCCGATCCTGGGGCGGCTCGGCGACATGATCGGCAAGAAGCGGGTTTTCGTCGCGACGCTGGTCGCCCTGGCGATCGGCTCGCTGCTGGCGGCGGTGGCCCCCTCGATTGGCGTCCTGATCGTGGCACGAGTGATCCAGGGCATCGCGGGCGGCATGCTGCCCGTCGCGTTCGGCATCATCCGCGACGAGTTTCCGGCTGAGAAGGTCGCTGGCGCGGTGGGATCTATCGCCGCGCTCACCGCCGTCGGGGCTGGCCTGGGCATCGTCCTGGCCGGTCCTATCGTCGACGTGCTGGGCTACCACTGGCTGTTCTGGCTGCCATTGATCCTTACCGTTATTGCGGCGGTGTCCGCGGTGCTGGTCGTTCCCGAATCACCGGTCCGGTCTCCGGGCCGGATCAGCTGGCTTCCCGCGCTGCTGTTGTCTGCGTGGCTGGTAGCACTGCTGGTCGCGCTCAGCGAGGCACCGGAGTGGGGCTGGGGCTCTAGCCGCGCGATCGGGCTGCTAGCCGGGGCTGTAGTGCTGGCGGCGGGCTGGGTGATCGCTGAGCTGCGGGCGGCTACGCCGCTGATCGACATGAAGATGATGCGGCGGACCGCCGTCTGGACAAACAACCTGGTCGCGCTGCTGATCGGGGTAGGCATGTACGCGACATTCGCTTTCCTGCCCGAGTTCGTGCAGACGCCGACGCAGGCCGGTTACGGCTTTGGCGCAAGCATTACGCGTTCTGGACTCATGCTGCTGCCTTCGGCGGTCACCATGTTCGCGGTGGGCATCTTCGCCGGACGGCTGACCCGACAGGTCGGCGGCAAGGTGCTCGTGATGGCCGGGTGCCTGATAGGGGCCATGGCCATGGCGATCCTGGCATTCGCGCACGCACAGGAATGGGAGATCTTCCTGTCGAGCGCCATCATGGGCGTCGGATTCGGGCTCGCATTCTCCGCGATGTCGGCGCTGATTGTTGCCGCGGTGCCGGCCGGGCAGACGGGTGTCGCGAGTGGCATGAACGCGAACATCCGCACGATCGGCGGCAGCATTGGCGCTGCGGTCATGGCCAGCATCGTTACCTCTCAGCTCGAGCCCTCCGGGCTGCCCAGGGAGTCCGGGTACACGACCGGATTCGCCGTGATGGCTGCCGGCCTCGTGCTGGCTGCGCTGGCTGGCGTGCTGATACCGTCGGCGCGCGGCGCGCGGGGCGCGGCTGGCGGCCCCGAGCACGCGGAGGTGGCCACGGTCAGCGGTGGATCGCTCGCGGGCGGGTCCCTCGTAGGCGGCACCAGCGAGTGACGGAACAGTCGTTGCGCGGCGGGACCGAGCCGGTCAGGGGAGCGACGTGAGCACTTCGGCCTCACCCCGGGGCGCAGTGCAGCGCCGCCCGCCAGCCAGACGTCGCGACGCCGTCCGGAACCATCACCGCATCCTCGATGCCGCGCGGGAGGTGCTGGGGGAGTCAGGCGCTGACGCCAGCATGGAGGAGATCGCTGCGCGGGCCGGTGTAGGCGTCGGCACGGTCTACCGCCGATTTGCCAGCAAGGATGCGCTGATCGACGAACTGCTGCGGCTGGCTCTCGATGAGATTCTGACGGCTGTTGACCGGGCGCTAGCACGCACCGACGGGCACGGCATGGAGGAACTGCTGCGCGCACTCGGCCAGTCGTTCGCCGACCATGCGCACTACGCCAGCCTGCTGCTCCAGCGGCCGACCGAGCCTGCCACGGCGCGCCGGATGCGAGCCGCCATCGACGAACTGACGGCACGCGCCGTGGCGGTTGGCACGGTTAACCCTGCGATCACCGGCGGCGATGTCACCGCGCTCATCTGGGCCATGCGCGGCCTCGTGGAGGGCGTCGGCGAGATCGCTCCAGACGCCTGGCGGCGATTCCTCGATATCCAGCTGGCCGGCATGCAAGCGGCGGGTCCGGTCAGCAGCACAGCGCCCATGTCTGCGCGGCAGCTATCCAGGCTGGTGCCGCAACGGCCGTCCTAGTGCCCAGGTCCGCACAGCGACAGCAGCTCCAGGTCACCCTCGGCCCGATGGGGCGCGATGACCCGGCCATCAGGCAACAGGTCGCCGGTGTCTTCGAACACGACCACGCCATTACAGAGCAGGCTCCAGCCTTGCTCAGGGTGCGACGCCACGACGATGGCAGCCTCGCAGTCCGGTGCGCTGGCTGGCGGACAGGCTGGCTGGTGCGTACAGTTCATGATCACCCCCCGGTGCGCATCCAGGCGGAATCCTTCTACTAGCTTGCCCATGCCCGGCGGCCAGGAAAAGTGCGCAGCCCCATGCTTGCGCCACGCTCGCGGAATCCTAACGCCGCGCATATGTGATCTCGCCGCGCCGTCGGCATCTCAAGAGACGCGGGCGCTATGTGGGCAAATCGCGAGCAGCGCGTAGCTTCAGCGGCTATCGCCCAAGCGCGTTCTCGATCAGGGGCACAACGCGACTCCCGGCTGCTTCCTGGGCGGGGGCGTGACTGCCCCAGTCGGTCGGGAGAGAATTCTTGAATGACCGAGTCCGGCCCAGCTGCGTCGCCGTTCGCGCTGCGCTCGGCGTGGGGACGGAGCCTGGAGACGCCACTGCGGCAGTTCCTGCGCACCGAAACCGGCAGCTCGGCCGTCTTGCTGGCGGCCACGGTAGCCGCACTGGCCTGGGCCAACATCGACTCGTCGGGATATGCCGCGGTATGGGGCACGGAACTGTCGATCCGGATCGGTACCACCAGCTTGGCCGACAGCCTGCAGGGCTGGGTGAACTCCGGACTGATGACGTTTTTCTTCCTGGTCGCAGGCCTGGAGGCTCGTCGCGAGTTCGACATGGGTGAGCTGCGCGACCGGCGGCGCCTGGCGCTGCCGGCGGTGGTGGCGCTTGGCGGGATAGTCGTGCCGATCCTGCTTTACCTCGCGATCAACGCCGGCCATCCGTCGGCGTCCGGCTGGGGCACAGCGATGTCCACCGACACCGCGTTCGCGCTCGGCCTGCTGGCCCTGGTCGGCCGCGGCGTTCCTGACCGGGTACGCACCTACCTGCTGACCTTCGCGATTGTCGATGACGTCGCCGGGATCATCGTGATCGCACTCGTCTACAGCAGCCATCTCGACGTCACGGCGCTGAGCGTCGGCCTTGCCATTCTCGGCGTAGTGGTCGTGGCGCGCTGGCGGGGAGTTCGCAGCGGCCCGGCCTACTTCCTGCTCGGCCTGGTGGCCTGGGTCGCGTTCTTCAAGTCTGGCGTCGACCCGGTCGTTGTCGGACTCGCGGCGGGGCTGCTGGCGGTCGCTTACCCGGCTGCACGGACTGACCTGGAGCAGGCGTCGGAGACGTTCCGGCTGTTCCGCGAGCAGCCGACGCCCGAGCTAGCTGCCGACGCCAGGGAGAGCGTCAGGACGGCGATCTCGCCCAACGACCGGCTGCAGCAGCTCTACCATCCGTGGACCAGCTACGTGATCGTGCCGCTGTTCGCCCTGGCGAACGCCGGGATCACCATCAACGGCAGCTTCCTGGCCCGCGCCTTCACCTCACCGGTGACACTCGGCATCCTGGTCGGTTACGTCGTCGGCAAGCCGGTCGGCACTGTCGGCGGCGCCTGGCTGCTGACCAGGCTGAGCCGCGGCCACATCCGTCCGCCTATCGGCTGGGCAGCCGTCACCGGCGCTGGCGTCGTCGCCGGCATCGGGTTCATCGTGTCCCTGTTGATCGCTTCGCTGGCCTTCCACGGCACGCAGCTCGCCGAGGCCAAGGTGGGCGTCCTGTCCGCGGCCGCCTGCGCCTCGCTCCTCGGCTGGCTCGTCTTCCGGCTTACCGCGAAGCTGCCGAAGCAGTTGCGGCTGCGAGCTCTGCTCGGCACCGCCGACACCATCATCGACCTGGCGGTGCCGGTGGATGCCGAGCGCGACCATATCCGCGGCCCGGAAAAGGCACCGGTGACGCTAGTTGAGTACGGCGACTTCGAGTGCCCGTATTGCGGCCAGGCCGAATCAGTGATCCGGGCGCTGCTGGCCGACTACGGCGACCTCCGCTATGTCTGGCGGCATCTGCCGCTCGCCGACGTGCATCCGCACGCGACGCTCGCCGCTGAGGGCTCGGAGGCGGCGTCCCTGCAGGGCAAGTTCTGGGAGATGCATGATCAGTTGCTGGACCATCAGGGCGCACTGACGGCCAAGGACCTGGTCAACTACGCTGCTGGCATCGGCCTGGACACGGGCCGGTTCCGGCGCGACCTCCGGTCTGGCGCCGTCGATCCCAAGATCATCGCCGACATGGACTCTGCTGACCTCAGTGGCGTCTCCGGTACGCCGACCTTCTTTATCAACGGGAGGCGCTACCACGGCGCCTATGACATCGACACGATCTCCGCCGAAGTGCGGGAGGCCAGAGCCCGCGCGCTGCTCGAATCTGGGCGTTTGCAGCGCACGTCTCGCTCACGCTGACGTCATCACCCCCTCGGGGCACGGTGGTGCGGGTGGCAATATCGGTGCTGGTGTCATGGCGTTCCGGTCGTCGGCACAATGGCGGTCGCAGCGAGTGGCGAGGGCGCATGGCGCGTGGCGGCGTTGCGGTCGTGGCGGCAGGGCGGTTGCTCGGTACGGTGCAGTGGGGAGCTCAGTGCAATCGTGGAGGTTGGGATGGCAACGAAGATTGCGGTCGCACTAGAAGATGATCTTGACGGCGGCCCGGCGGATGAGACGCTGCGGTTCGGGGTCGGCGGCGCGGAGTACGAGATAGACCTGAGCAGGAAGAACGCCAAGGCACTCCGGACCGGGCTAGCGCCGTTCGTGGAGCACGCCCGGCGATCCGGGCGCGGGTCGAAGCGGCGGCTGACCCGTCCGTCGTCGGCCCGTGAGCGCAGCGGCGATATCCGGGCGTGGGCGAAGACGCAAGGCATCGCGATCAGTGACCGGGGGCGTATCCCCGCAAGCGTGGTGGAACAGTACGAAGCTGCGACGGGTAGCTAGCGATCCGGCTGCCGTCAGCACCCGGTTGGCGAGGAGGGAACGGCACGACCTGGAACGAAGCTGATGGACAGCGCCGTCAGAATCTAGCTTCGGCCGGTCGGTCGTGGCGGCGAAGAGTCGGCGGGTTTCGCTTAGCCAAATATCCCCGGATGTCGGGGGAGTGGCGGATGTCTGGTGCCGGGGAAATGTCAGCGGGCTGGGCTATTATCGTACATAGATTCGAGGCTATGGCCGCTGGTGGCGGATGGCTCGCCTGCAGTGTCGACTACGGTTTCCGGGGAGGTGGCGGATGTGCCAGGACCTGCCGCCGGCTAGTGCCGCGGACGCGGTCGGGTCGGCGTCCGCGGCGCTGGGCTGGCTCGCCACCTGCGATGCGACCGGGCTGACCACCGCCGAGCAGGCGGACGCGCTGCGGGCGCTGGAACGGGTGGAGGCGCAGCTGACCGCGGCCCGGTCGGCGGTGCTGGCCGCGTTCACCGCCAGCCGCGGGTTCGAGGCCGACGCCGCGGCCAGCCCGGTGTCGTGGCTGCGGTGGCAGACCCGGGTCACCGGCGCCGCCGCCGCGGCCGCGGCGGGGTGGATGCGGGACCTGGCCGGCCACCCG
>DATHPF010000110.1:0-7769 GCA_035484155.1 Streptosporangiaceae bacterium | reverse complement strand
GTGACGGTGATGACGCCGTCAGCCTGCTGAACCTCGATCGGCGCCGTCACCTCCAGGTGCAGCTCGCCCTTCGGGCCCTTGACGTGCACCTCGCGGCCGTTGATGGTGACATCGACGCCGCTCGGCACTACGACCGGTAGCCGTCCAATTCGCGACATAGCTGGCTCTCCTACCAGACGTAGGCGAGGACTTCTCCGCCCACGCCCTTCTTCTTCGCCTGCTTGTCAGTCATCAGGCCTGAGGACGTCGAGATGATCGCCACGCCGAGGCCGCCGAGCACCCGCGGCAAGTTGTCCTTGCGCGCGTACACCCGCAGGCCAGGCTTGGAGACGCGCTTGAGGCCCGCGATGGAGCGCTCCCTGGTCGGTCCGAACTTCAGCGCGATCACCAGGTGCTTGCCCACCTCGGCGTCCTCCACTTTCCAGCTGGCGATGTAGCCCTCCTGCTGGAGAATCTCCGCGATGTGCACCTTGATCTTCGAGTGCGGCATCGTCACGGCGTCGTGGTAGGCCGAGTTGGCGTTGCGCAGACGGGTCAGCATGTCTGCGACCGGGTCGGTCATGGTCATGGCCTGATGGCCCTCCTCGCCGCGGTTTCCCTGTGGTTCCTAACACCGGGGACCTTCGGCGTGGTCGGTGGGCGCTTATCGCGCCCAGGTTGATCTTTCCGGCCGGACGCTCGCGCGTCCGGGTGCGCCGCTCGCGCGGCTGTTACCAGCTGGACTTGGTGATGCCCGGAAGCTCGCCGCGATGCGCGAGCGACCGGAAGCAGATCCGGCACAGGCCGAACCTCTGGTAGACGGCCCGCGGACGGCCACACCGGGAACACCGGGTGTAGGCACGCACCGCGAACTTTGGCTTGCGGTTGGCCTTGGCGATGAGGCTCTTCTTCGCCACTGCTCAGTTCTCCTTGAACGGGAAGCCGAGTCGCCGCAGCAATGAGCGGCCCTCAGCGTCGGTGGTCGCGGACGTGACGACGGTCACGTCCATGCCGCGCTGCCTGTCCACCTGATCGGGGTCGATCTCGTGGAACATCAGCTGCTCGGTCAGGCCGAAGGTGTAGTTACCGCGGCCGTCGAACTGGCGGTCGTTCAGGCCGCGGAAGTCACGGATCCGGGGCAGCGCGATCGACAGCAGCCGGTCGAGGAACTCCCACATCCGGTCGCCGCGCAGGGTGACATGCGCCCCGATCGGCATCCCCTCGCGCAGCTTGAACTGAGCGATGGATTTGCGCGCCCTGGCCACGGCCGGCTTTTGCCCGGTGATGATCGTGAGGTCCCTGACTGCGCCGTCGATCAGCTTGGCGTCCCTGGCCGCCTCGCCGACGCCCATATTCACGACGATCTTGGTGACGGTCGGCACCTGCATGACGTTCGGGTAGCCGAATTCCGCCAGCAGCGCGCCGTGGATCTCGGCGCGGTAGCGCTCCTTCAGCCGCGGTTGCACGCGGGGCGTGGCAGCGTCGCCGGTCGTGGTCGCAGTCATCAGATGTCCTTACCGCTGGCCCGGGATACCCGGACCTTCTTGTCGCCGTCGGTCCGGAACCCGGCCCTGGTCGGGGTCTTGGTATCCGGATCGATCAGCTGAACGTTGCTGACGTGAATCATGGCCTCCTGGGTCACGATGCCGCCTTCCTTGGCACCGCGCTGGCCCTGGTAGTTGACCTTGGTGTTCTTCTTGATCAGGTTCACGCCCTGGACCAGCACCTGCTGGCGCTCCGGGCGGACGGCGATGACCGTGCCCTCGCGACCGCGGTCCTTGCCCGCGATCACGATGATCTTGTCGCCCTTCTTGATCTTCATCCGGCGCGCCTTCCCCGGTCCCGACTTCTTCGCCCCGGCCATCACAGCACCTCCGGCGCTAGCGAGATGATCCGCATGAACCGCTTCTCGCGGAGCTCGCGGCCGACCGGGCCGAAGATGCGAGTACCGCGCGGGTCCCCGCCATCTCTGATCAGCACGGCAGCGTTCTCGTCGAAGCGGATGTAGGAGCCGTCGCCGCGGCGCCGCTCCTTGCGGGTGCGCACCACGACGGCCTTCACGACGTCGCCCTTCTTGACCCCGGCACCGGGGAGGGCATCCTTGACGGTGGCGACGATGATGTCGCCGATGCCTGCGTATCGCCTGCCCGAGCCGCCGAGCACACGGATGCACAAGATCTCCTTGGCTCCGGTGTTGTCGGCGACCTTGAGCCGCGACTCCTGCTGGATCACGTCAACTCCTGCTTCTTCACGCGCCTGCCCGCCCGGTTGTCCCGGCTGGCCGTTGCTACTTAGCCTTTTCCAAGATCTCCGCGACGCGCCAGCGCTTAGTCGCTGACAGCGGGCGGGTCTCCATCAGCAGCACTCGGTCGCCGACGCCGCAGGCGTTCTCGCCATCGTGTGCCTTGTACTTCTTCGTCCGCCGGATGACCTTGCCGTACTTGGGGTGCTTCACCCGGTCTTCAACCTCGACGACCACGGTCTTGTCCATCTTGTCGCTCACCACGAGGCCCTCACGGACCTTGCGGTAACCGCGCGCCTGCGCGGTGGCGGTGGCGTCACTCATCGGCCGACTCCTCACTTTCGACAACCACGATGCCGAGCTCTCGCTCGCGCTTCACCGTGTAGATGCGCGCGATCTCCTTGCGGACGGCCCGCAGTCGGCCGTGACTCTCGAGCTGGCCGGTCGCCGCCTGGAAGCGGAGGTTGAACAGCTCGATCTTCGCCTCGGTCAGCTTCAGATCCAGCTCTTCCTCGGTCGAGGACCGCAGGTCAGTGGCGGCCAGTGCCTTGGCCATCACGCCTCCCCCACTTCACGCTTGACGAACTTGCACTTCATCGGCAGCTTGTGCATGGCTCGCCGTAGAGCCTCCCTGGCCACCGGCTCCGGTACGCCAGCCAGCTCGAACATGACGCGACCTGGCTTCACGTTCGCGATCCACCACTCGGGCGCGCCCTTGCCGGACCCCATCCGGGTCTCGGCCGGCTTCTTGGTCAGCGGACGGTCCGGGTAGATCGTGATCCACACCTTGCCGCCACGGCGGATGTGCCGGGTCATGGCGATACGAGCGGCCTCGATCTGCCTGTTGGTGACGTAGGAGTGCTCGACCGCCTGGATGCCGTACTCGCCGAACGTCACCCTGGTGCCGCCCTTGGCTACGCCAGAACGGTCTGGCCTGTGCTGCTTGCGGTGCTTGACCCGCCGCGGGATCAGCATGACTTAGCCCTCCTCGCCTGACGTGCCCGCAGGGCTCGCCGGGGCCCCGGCGTCTGGTGCATCGGCGCTGGCCTCCGCTGGCGCCGCTGCGGCTGGCCTGTCGGTCCCATCCGGTGAGCCGGGCCTGCGGCGCTGCTGGCGCTGCGGGCGCTCCCGGTCGCGATCGCGGCCGCCACCGGGGCCACCACCGGGCCGCTGGCCGGCCCGCGCGGCTGCCGCGGCAGCCTCGCGCTCGGCCCTCGTCGCCGGGGCCTCGCCGCGGTAGATCCAGACCTTGACGCCGATCCGGCCGAACGTGGTGCGGGCCTCGTAGAAGCCGTAGTCGATGTCCGCGCGCAGGGTGTGCAGCGGCACCCGGCCCTCGCGATAGAACTCTGACCGGGACATCTCAGCGCCGCCGAGGCGGCCCGAGCACTGCACCCGGATGCCCTTGGCGCCGCTCTTCATCGCGGTTTGCATCGCCTTGCGCATGGCGCGGCGGAACGAGACGCGGCTGGAGAGCTGCTCGGCCACGCCTTGCGCGACAAGCTGAGCGTCGATCTCAGGGTTCTTGACCTCGAGGATGTTGAGCTGCACCTGCTTGCCGGTCAGCTTTTCCAGGTCGCCCCGGATGCGGTCAGCCTCGGCGCCGCGACGGCCGATCACGATGCCCGGCCGGGCGGTGTGGATGTCGACCCGTACCCGGTCCATGGTCCGCTCGATCTCCACTTTGGAGATGCCGGCCCGCTCCATGCCACGCTGAAGCAGCCGCCGGATGGCAACGTCCTCGGCGACATAGTCCTTGTAGAGCTTGTTGGCGTACCACCGGCTCTTGAAGTCGGTGGTGATGCCCAGCCGGAACCCGTGCGGGTTCACTTTCTGGCCCACTAGCGGGTCCTCTCCCTGCTCCTGGTCGCACCGCTGCTCGGCGCACCGCCGTGCGATGCTCCGTGGTCGGAAACGATGACCGTGATGTGGCTGGTGCGCTTGTTGATCCGGTAGCCGCGGCCCTGAGCCCGCGGGCGGAAGCGCTTCAGCGTTGGTCCCTCATCCACCCAGGCGCGGCTCACGACTAGCGAACTGGCGTCGAGGTGGCTGTTGTGCCCGGCATTGGCGATGGCACTGGCCAGCACCTTGCCGATGGGGTCGCTCGCTGACTGCGGCGCGAAGGCAAGCGTCGCCTGCGCCTGGTCGGCAGGCAGGCCGCGGATGAGGTCCACCACTCGGCGGGCCTTTCGCGGCGTGACGCGCACGAACCGCGCCCTAGCCCTTGCTTCCATCTCAGTCTCGCTCTTCTCGTATCCGGCGTTGCTGTGTCGTAGGTCTGTCGTTAGCGCCGGCTGCGCCGGTCGTCACGCACGTGGCTGCGGAAGGTACGGGTCGGCGCGAACTCGCCGAGCTTGTGCCCGACCATCGACTCGGTGATGAACACCGGCACGTGCTTGCGGCCGTCGTGCACGGCGATGGTGTGGCCGAGCATCGCCGGAACGATCATCGAGCGGCGCGACCACGTCTTAATGACGTTCTTGGTGCCCTTGTCGTTCTGGACGTCCACCTTCTTCATCAGGTGGTCGTCCACGAAGGGACCCTTCTTAAGGCTACGAGGCATCGCTAGGTGCTCCTACCGCTTCTTCTTGCTGCGCCGGCGGGTGATCATCTGGTCGCTGGGCTTGTGCGCTCGGCGCGTCCTGCCCTCTGGCTGCCCCCAGGGGCTCACCGGGTGGCGGCCGCCCGAGGTCTTGCCCTCGCCGCCGCCCATCGGGTGGTCAACTGGGTTCATGGCGACACCCCGGACGGTGGGCCTGCGGCCCTTCCAGCGGCTGCGGCCGGCCTTGCCGAGCTTGATGTTGCCCTGCTCGGCATTGCCCACCTCGCCGACCGTCGCGCGGCATGCCGCGTCGACCAGCCGGATCTCGCCGGACGGCATGCGCAGGGTCGCGCGGTTGCCCTCCCTGGCCAGCAGCTGAACGCCGGACCCGGCCGACCGGGCGATCTTGGCGCCGCCACCTGGCCGCAGCTCGATGGCGTGCACCACCGTGCCGGTCGGGATGTTGCGCAGCGGCAGGCAGTTACCCGTCTTGATGTCAGCGCCGACGCCGTTCTCGACCCGGTCGCCCTGCTTGAGGCCGACCGGCGCGATGATGTAGCGCTTCTCGCCATCGGCGTAGTGCAGCAGCGCGATCCGCGCGGTCCGGTTCGGGTCGTACTCGATGTGCGCGACCTTCGCTGGCACGCCGTCCTTGTCCGCCCGACGGAAGTCGATCAGCCGGTAGGAGCGCTTGTGCCCGCCGCCCTGGTGACGCGTCGTGATGCGGCCGTAGACGTTCCGGCCGCCGTGGCTGGTTAGCGGACGCACCAGGCTCTTCTCTGGCTCAGTCCTGGTGAGCTCAGAGAAGTCGGAGCCACTCGCGCCCCGCCTGCCGGGGGTAGTCGGCTTGTACTTTCTGATAGCCATCTGGTGAAAGCTCCTCGTGATCGCCGGTTAGCTGACCGGTCCGCCGAAATGCTCAATCCGGTCGCCAGCGGCGAGGCTGACGATGGCGCGCTTGGTGTCTGGCCGCTTGCCCCAGCCGAACCGGGTCCGGCGGCGCTTGCCGGGCCTGTTGATCGTGTTCACGCCGGTCACCTTCACGTTGAAGGTCGCCTCCACCGCCTGGCGGATCTGGGTCTTGTGCGTACCAGGCGCGACGATGAAGGTGTACTTGCCGTCGTCGGCAAGCCGGAGGCTTTTCTCCGAGATAACCGGGCGCAGCAGGATGTCGCGCGGGTTGACCGTCTTGTTCACTGCTGCTCGTCCTCCTGCTTCGCCGTCGCGCGGGACGCCGCCGGCTGCGCGGCCCCGCTGACGCGTGCCACGAAGGTGTCCAGTGCTTCCTGGGTGAAGACCACGTGGTCACTCACCAGGACATCCCTGGTGTTCAGCTGGCCCTGCGCGAGTACGTGCACGCCGGGCGCGTTGCGCAGGCTGAGCCTGGTGAGGTTGTCACCGGCGCTGATCACGACCAGCACGTGCGCCGCAGACCCGGTGAGGCTCGCCAGCGCGGCGACCGCGGTCTTGGTCCTCGGCGTCTCGCCGTCGACCAGTCCGGCGATCACGTGCACCCGGTCGTGCCTCGCGCGATCGGACAGCGCCCCGCGCAGCGCGGCGACCTTCATCTTCTTCGGGGTCCGCTGGTCGTACGAGCGGGGGTGCGGGCCGTGCACCACGCCGCCACCGGCGAACTGCGGCGCACGCGTCGAGCCCTGCCGGGCGCGACCAGTGCCCTTCTGCCGGTACGGCTTCCTGCCACCACCGCGGACCTCGCCGCGACGCTTGGTGGAATGCGTACCCTGCCGGGCAGCCGCCTCCTGCGCCACGACCACCTGGTGGATCAGCGGCACATTAACCTTGGCGTCGAAGATCTCCGCGGGCAGCTGCGCCGTAGCGGCTGCGGCCGCGGCTGCGGCTGCCTTTGGCTTGGCAGCCCTGGGCTTGGCCGTGGCTGCTCCCTCAGCTGCGGAGCTCGTCTGGGCCGGGCTCATCTCGCCTCACTCTTCACTGGGGCCTTGGCGGCGTTGCGGACAAGCACGAGCGCGCCAGCTGGCCCGGGGACGGCGCCCTTGATCAGCAGCAGCCCTCGGCCGGCGTCAACGCCGTGCAGGGTCAGGTTCGCGGTGGTGGTGCGCTCGCCGCCCATCCGGCCGGCCATCCGCACGCCCTTGAACACGCGGCCCGGGTAAGCGCAGCCGCCGATCGAGCCAGGCGCGCGGTGCTTCCGCTTCGTGCCGTGCGACGAGCTCATGCCCTTGAAGCCGTGCCGCTTCATGACACCCGCGAAGCCCTTGCCCTTGCTGGTGGCCGTCACGTCGATCAGCTCGCCGGCGGCGAACGTCTCAGCGGTGACCTCCTGGCCGAGCGTGTAGTCGGTGGCGTTATCGGTCCGCAGCTCCACCAGGTACCGGCGCGGCGTGACGCCTGCCTTGGCGAAGTGCCCGGCGACCGGCTTGGTCACCTTGCGCGGGTCGATCTCGCCGAAGCCCAGCTGGACGGCTGCGTAGCCGTCAGCGGCCGGCGTCCGCACCGCGGTGACGACGCAAGGACCGGCCGCGACAACCGTCACCGGCACCATCCTGCCGTCATCGGCGAAGACCTGGGTCATGCCGAGCTTTGTGCCCAGGACCCCTTTGATCTGCTTGGTCATCACAGTGCTTTCTTTATCTTCACGGCAGGCTTCTTCATCCCGGCAGTCCTGCTACAGCTTGATTTCGATGTCGACGCCAGCCGGCACGTCGAGCCGCATCAGGGAGTCGACTGTCCTCGGCGTCGGGTCGATGATGTCGATCAGCCGCTTGTGCGTCCGTATCTCGAAGTGCTCGCGCGAGTCCTTGTACTTGTGCGGCGAGCGGATGACGCAATAGACGTTCTTTTCTGTCGGCAGCGGCACCGGGCCCGCGACCTTGGCGCCGGTACGAATCACCGTATCGACGATCTTCCGCGCCCAGCTGTCAATGACCTCGTGGTCATAGGCCTTGAGCCGGATGCGGATCTTCTGTCCCGCCATGTGGCTTCGATGTCCTTCGCTCGTGTCGCGCCGCTTCTTGCCTGCCGTCCCCG
>DATHPF010000109.1:0-28065 GCA_035484155.1 Streptosporangiaceae bacterium | reverse complement strand
TCACCGCTACCCCACCAAGGTGCTGGCCGAACTGCTGCCCACCTGCCCGCAGTACTGCGGCCACTGCACCCGGATGGACCTGGTCGGCAACCCGACCGCGCTGATCGACAAGCACAAGTTCTCGCTCGGCCGTGACGACCGGCTCGGCGCGATGATGGAGTACCTGCGCCGCACCCCCGGCGTCCGGGACGTAGTCGTCTCCGGCGGCGACGTGGCCAACCTGCCGTGGCCACGGCTCGAGTCGTTTGTCGCTGGCCTGCTCGAGATCGACAACATCCGTGACATCCGCCTGGCCACCAAGGCCCTCATGGGCCTGCCGCAGTACTGGCTGACCGACGAGGTCAGGGCCGGCATGGAGCGGCTCGCCACGACCGCATGGGCACGCGGCGTCAGCATCGCCATCCACACTCACGTGAACTCGGCCCAGTCGGTGACGCCGCTGGTGGCCCAGGCCACCAAGGCCATGCTGGAGACCGGCATCCGCGACGTCCGCAACCAGGGCGTGCTGCTGCGCGGCACCAACGACAAGACCGAGCAGCTCCTCGATCTGTGCTTCGCCCTGCTGGATGACGCCAAGATCATGCCGTACTACTTCTACATGTGCGACATGATCCCCAACAGCGAGCACTGGCGGTTGTCGCTCGCCGAGGCGCAGCAGCTCCAGCACGACATCATGGGATACCTGCCCGGCTTCGCCACGCCGCGGTTCATCTGCGACGTCCCGTACGTGGGCAAGCGCTGGGTGCACCAGGTCGCGCGGTACGACCAGAAGCTCGGCATCTCCTACTGGACCAAGAACTACCGGACCGGCGTAGAGCTGGAAGACGAGCTCGCGTTGCAGCGCGAGTACGAGTACTACGACCCGATCTACCTGCTGCCCGAGGCCGGCCAGGAGCACTGGCGGTCGCGAGTCAAGACTCCCCTGCCGCTCGCCGTCGTCTAGCCGGTCCGTCGGCCAATCGCGAACAGCGTCGCTGCCTACGTACTGACGCTGTATCCGCAGTAGGTGGGCAGCCACGCTGTTCGGTCTAGGCTGTTTGGTTTAGGCTGCGGCATTCGGCGCGCTCCACAGCTCGATGGTGTGGGCTTTGACCTGGCGGTCGATTCGGGTAAGTGCCTCGGCGACGCTCATCTGCGGCAGCCGCTGGCCTCCTCGGAGCCTGATTGATGCTTCGCCGGCGGCGGCCTCGGTTGCGCCGATCACGGCCAGGTACGGGACTAGCTTGTGCGCGCGGATGCGGGCGCCCAGGCTGCCGTCGCTCGCCACCTCGGCTCGTAGTCCCTGCTCGATGGCCTGCTGGACGAGCTCCTCGGCCGCCGCGAGCTGGGCTTCAGAAACAGGCAGCGCGACCAGCTGGACAGGGGCCAGCCAGGGCGGGAAGGCACCGCCGTAGACGTCGAGAAGGTGCCCGACGGCGCGCTCGGCGCTGCCGATGATGCTGCGATGCACCATGACCGGGCGGTGCTTCGCGCCGTCCGCGCCGACGTACTCCAGGCTGAAGCGCTCCGGCTGGTAGAAGTCGATCTGGACGGTCGCGATGCTGGCTTCCCGCTCGGCGCTGTCGGCCACCTGGACGTCGATCTTGGGCCCGTAGAACGCCGCCTCGCCCTCTTCGACCTCGTAGTCGATGCCCGAGGTGGCCAGCACGTCGCGCAGCATCGCGGTCGCGTCGGCCCACATCTGTGCGCTGCCGACATACTTCGCTGAATCACTCGCCAGCGAGAGCCGATAGCGGGCCGGCTCGATGCCGAGGGCCTCGTGCGCCTGCCGGATCATGGCGAGCGCGCTCGCGGCCTCGCCTGCGGCCTGCTCCAGGGTGCAGAAGATATGCGCGTCGTTGAGCTGCATACCGCGGACCCTGGTAAGGCCGCCGAGCACGCCGGACAGCTCGGCCCGGTACTGGCCGCCAAGTTCAGCCATGCGGAGCGGGAGCTCGCGGTAGCTGCGCCCGCGCGACCGGAACATCACCGCGTGGTGCGGGCACATGCTCGGCCGCAGCACCACCTGGCCGCCGGCCCCAGGTCCTGAGTCGCCCCCAGGTCCTGGATCGCCCTCAGCAACTGGATCGACAGCCATCGGCGGGTACATCCCGTCCCGGTAGTGCTCCCAGTGGCCGGACAGCTCGTAGAGCTCGCGCTTGGCGAGCACCGGCGAGTACACGTGCTGGTAGCCGGCCCGGCGCTCCAGCTCCCGGACGTACTCCTCCAGCGCGTGCCGGATTGCCGCACCCGCGGGCAGCCAGTACGGCAGCCCCGCGCCGATCAGCGGGTCGGTGTCAAAGATCTGCAGCTCACGGCCGAGCTGGCGGTGGTCATACATGGCGGTCTCCTCGCTAGGGCGAAGCGAGCGACCGCGTAACCAACAACAAAGCCCCGGGGCCGCTCGCCCCGGGGCTGTGTCGCTCAGATGTTTGTCACACGAGTCAGCGCGCCGGGACGTACTCCGGCGTCGTCGTCAGTTCTGCGCGCTGCATGATCGTAAGGGTAGCAAACAACGGCTAGACGCCCGCGTCCTCGGGCACGACCGAGCCCAGCGTCGGCCGCTGCTTGAAGTACGGGCTGCCCATGGCCCAGTAGATGACCAGCGGGATCACGCCGATGCCGAGGCCGCCGAGGCCCACCCAGATCACCACGGCGTTGCCGGTGTTGGTGGCCACGAACTCACCAAGGATCCAGAACATGAACGCGGCACCGAGGAGTGGCCAGAGGCCGATCAGTATCAGGTTCTTGACCGAGCGGAACAGCACCTTCCGGAACGCCACCACGACCGTCACGCCAGCCAGGCCGTAGTACACGCAGATCTGCAGCCCGATCGCCGAGATGGCGTCGGTCAGGATGGTGCTCAGCGACCCGATGTAGTTGGAGCCGATGAACAGGCCGAGCGAGACGACGGCCACCGCGATCGTTGCGAGCCACGGGGTCTGCCGGCCCGGCAGGATGCGGCCCAGGAACTGCGGCAGCGTCCGCTCCCTCGACATCGCGAACAGCGTCCTCGTGACCTGGATGAGCGTCGTCTCCAGGGTGGCGATCGTCGACAGCATGACCGCGATCACCATCAGCTTGCCGCCCGTACCATGCCAGACAAGCTGTCCCAGCACGGCCAGCACGTCCCCGGCATTGGCCTGGATCGTCTTGGCGGGCAGTGCCAGGTTCGTGGCGATGGTGAAGATCTCGTACAGCGCGAACACGATGATGACGCCGATAATGCCGCCGATCCCGGCGCTGCGCTTGCTGTCCTTCATCTCCTCGTTCAGGTTCGAGGCAACGTCCCAGCCCCAGTAGTAGAACGCGGCGATCAGGCCGCCCGCGGCGAACCCGGCCATGCCGTTGAAGTGGCTGAAGCCGAACCACGACCAGGAGAACGACACGACGTGGTGCGACGACGCGTGCACGATGGCCAGGATCGCGAACAGTATGAGGATCGCCACCTCGACGCCGGACATGACCCACTGGGCTCGCGCGGTCACCCGCACGCCCGCGATCACCAGCGCGACCATCACCAGGAACCAGACGGAGCCGACGAGCAGCACGTAGCCGGGATGGGTGGCCGCCGATGCGCTGAACAGACCGAGCGTGACCGAGCCGGCGGGCAGCGATCCAGCCACCATGAAGATCGTGGCCGAGATGACGAGCGACCAGCCGGCGATGAACCCGAGGCCCGGGTGCAGCACCCGGCCGACCCAGGCGTAGCTGGCGCCCGCGTTCGCCTCAATCCGGTTCAGATAGCTGAACGCCCAGGCGATGCCGAGCATCGGGATCCCGCAGTAGAGCAGAGCAGCTGGACCCGCGAGGCCCACGACGCCGATCAGCGCAGCCGTGCTGCCGGCGATCGTGTAAGCCGGGGCACTGCCGGCCACGGCCATGACGACCGAGTCAAACAGCCCGAGGACATTCGCGCGCAGGCCCTCCTGCGCTACAACTGGCGGCGACGCAGGCTCGGTGCTCGTGGTCACGGCGGCTCCAGGTTGCAGATTGTGCACATGCGAAGGGATTCGCATTGTGTCCGCTTGACCTGAGATGACGCAACCGATACCGCTGAGAAACGTGGGGTTGATGCCGGATCGACGCACGTAAACGATCGGCGGGCTACGGATTCCGTAGCCAGGAACGGGGCCGACAGCAGTCGGTGTCTGCCGTTACGACTCCGGTCTGGAGCTAGCGTCGACCTCATCCTTGCTAGCGGGGTCGGGGCTGGCAAGGTCCGAACTGGCACCTTCCGTCTCGCCAGCGCTGGCCGTCGCGGTGGCACTGGCCGTCGCGGTGGCGCCGCCTGGCTCGGCGATCGCCGCCCCGGCCGGCGAGCCGGGTGTCGCCTCGGAGTCGCCGTTGGTATCGGCCGACGCCGCGGGCGCTCGCTGCGCCCGGATGAACCAGGCGATGCCAGCGAGCATCACGATCGTCGCGACATAGAAGTTCAGCCGTAGTCCGAGGAAATGCTCGGAGGAGTCGATCCGGATGGTCTCCTCGAAAATCCGGTACGCCGAGTACCCGGCCACGTACAACGCGAACAGCCCCCACGGGCGGATCCGCCGGTGATGGCCGACCCAGACCAGGATGGCCGCCAGCGCCAGGTCGAAGATCAGCTCGTACAGGAATGACGGCTGGAAGGTGCTGAATCCCTGGTAGCCGGCCGGCCGGTGCGCCGCCGAGATTTCCAGGGCCCACGGCAGGCTGCTGGGCTTGCCGAACAGCTCCTGGTTGAAGTAGTTGCCGATCCGCCCGATGGCCTGGGCCACCAGCAGCGCCGGGGCGATCGCGTTCGCGAACGTGCCCGCGTTCGCGCCGGCCCGTTTCACCCGCCAGATGCCTGCCGCTGCCCCGCCAGCGATGCCGCCCCAGATGCCGAGGCCACCTGACCAGACGGCGAAGATCCCCCACCAGTGGTGCGGAATGTCGGCGGGGGTCGTGATGTCGAAATAGATCCGGGCGCCGATGATCCCGGCGGGCACTGCCCAGAGGGCGACATCCCAGACCAGGTCGGGGTTTCCGCCTGCGGCGGCCCACCGGCGCCGGGTGATGTAGATCGCCAGCGCGATGCCGACGACGTACATGAGGCCGTAGACATGGACGAACAGCGGCCCGAGGTGAAACCCGTTCACTGACGGGCTGGGGATGAACGCCAGTGGCAGGCCATGGGAGTGCATCGGCATGGATCGAGACTATCGGGCCGGCCGGGCGGACCGGCCGCTCCGCTACCATGCGGCTATGACCCGCCGAAGCGAGCAGCTCAGTGAAGAGCTACAGGACTACACGGTCGCCCATAGCGCGGCCCCCGACGCCGTGCTTAGCCAGCTAGCGTCCGAGACGGCGGCCGCCTTCCCGGACGCGGCCGTCATGCAGATCGGGCCCGAGCAGGGCACCTTCATGACCTTGCTGACTCAGCTCACCGGCGCCAGCCGGGCCCTGGAGATCGGCACGTTCACTGGATACTCCTCTATTTGCCTAGCCCGTGGGCTCGCTGACGGCGGGAAGCTGACCTGCTGCGACATCAGTGACGAGTGGACGTCGGTGGCCCGCAGGTACTGGGACCTCGCCGGGGTGGCTGACCGGATTGAGCTCCAGCTGCGGCCTGCCGTGGAAACGCTGCGGGCGATGCCAGCAACCGAGAGCTTCGACATCGCGTTCATTGACGCCGATAAGACCGGCTACGTCAGCTACTGGGACGAGGTCGTGCCCAGGATCCGGCCTGGCGGGGTCATCCTGGTAGACAACACCCTGTACGGCGGAGGCGTCGTTGACCCGGATTCCGCCGACGTGAACGTCGCCGCGATCCGGGCCTTCAACGATCACGCCGTGGCCGACGACCGGGTTGTGCTCGTGCTGCTGCCGATCGGGGACGGGCTCACCCTGGCCCGCAAGAAGTAGCTCCTGCACGCAGAAGGCCCCCAGGATTCCTGGGGGCCTTTCCGCTGGGTTGCGAGCTACTTACCTGTGACCCGACCCGGTATCACCTGGCTGACTCTTGGCGAACGACTGATCGGGCTCGATCTCGATGCGCTCACGGCGCAGCTCGTCGCGGACGGTGGATTCCTCGTCGACCCGCTTGGCCCGGAGCCGAACGCGCTCGACCGGCACGACCTCCTTGCGCAGCACTGCGCGCTCCTCGTGCAGGATGATCTCCTGCTGACCCTCGGAGATAGTGCCGCCGGTCTGCTCGCCGGCCGCGATCGGTACGCGCTCGACGTCGTATTCCTCGTGGTAGACGTGGATGGCCTGCTCGACCGGCTCGACGTCTACGTACTTGTGGAGCCTGATCCGGCCGGTCTCGCGCATTTCCTTGCCGACCTGAATTCGCTCTTCCTGCCGGACGAGCCAGTCGGCGTCGGTCATGTCACCCCGCGGCTGCTGGGCCGGGATGGGCTCGGTTTGACCGGCCTGTGCCATACCGGCCTGTGCCATACCGGACTGGCCTTGACCGGCCTGTGCCATACCGGTCTGGCCTTGACCGGGCTGCGCGGGACCGGGCTGCGCGGGACCGGGCTGCGCGGGCACGATCAGGCCGTAGTACCGGCTGAGCTCCTCGGCCTGCGCGGCGGACATGTGCTGTCCTGCGTCGATGTTCGGACCGCCCATGATCTTCTGCGCGTCGAACGGCACGCTGAGACCGTCGGCGGTGACCTGGCTGCTGCCGAGCGGGACGAAGCGGCCCGTCTTGCCGGCGCGAACACGAGCCCAGGCTGGCGTCCCGTCCACGTCGTCCCTGAATACCTGCTCGACGGTTCCGACAACCTTGCCGTCGGCGCCCGTAACTCGTGCGCCAAGAAGTTCTTCGGCCTGAGTCGTCATGGTGACATCTCCCCCCGAGTCGCTATCACCGGTACGCGCATAGGCCGCTTGAGCAGCCTAGACTCGCTTACCAAGTGTAATCTACCCACTACTGTCCGTTTCAACGGGTGGGATTCTGGCCCCGTGCGGGCCCCGCGGGAGCACTATCGTCGCGCTCGTGACAGAAGCTGACCGCAGAGTGTCACCCAAAGATGCGCGGGGTCGCTACGATGTCCCGCTATGGCGGCATTGTTCAGCCGGATAATTCCGATCTTGTTCGTCGGTGATTTGCAGGCCGAGCGCAAGTTCTACGAAAGCCTCGGATTCCACGTCACCTACGAGGGCCCGGAGTACCCGTATTTCCTGGCCCTCGGACACGGCAAGGTCGAGTTCGGCATCGAGTGGCGGCAGGATTTCTCGCCCGCCGGGCCTGACAAAGTGCTGACCTGGCAGTTCGGCGTGAGTGACCTTGAGCTGGCCAAGAAGCGGCTCGCTGAGGCTGGTGTCCGCTACCGGGAGGAGCTGATGACGCCGAGCCCGGAGTGGCAGTACCGCGTCCTGCACGCCCGGACTCCCAACGGCTACCACCTGCTGCTCGAAGAGGGCAGCGACTAGGCCGTCAGTCGGTGACAATGGCGGCCATGGGCCGCGACCCGGTTTACCTGAGGGTGCTGGAAGATCTGCGCATGCGGATCCGCGAAGGCGTGCTGGAGCCAGGCGCCCGGGTGCCGTCACGCAATGCGATCATCGCGAACTACGGCGTCGGCGAGACGGCCGCCAAGCACGCGCTTCAGGTGCTGGCGACCGAGGGGCTGATCGAGGCCAGGCCCGGCTCGGGGTCGTATGTGCGCAAGACGCCCGCTGCCCGTCACCTCGAGCACGACCGGCTGCATTTCCCCGGCTCGCCGTTCGGGATCGATGAGTCCGGCAGCCGTGCGGACGGAATGCTGGTGAGTGACCGGCCAGCAGCCAGGTACGTCACCTGGGAGCATCACACCGAGCACATCGCCCCGCCGGCGCACGTGGCCAGACGGCTGGGCGCTGCCGTTGCGGCGGTCCTGGTCACCGCTACCCGGTACCTGATGACCGCTGACGGTCAGCCTGTCCAGGTGGTCACCAGCTACGAGCCGGCCGGCCTGACCGAGGGCACTGCAGTAGCCCTGCCCGAGCAGGGGCCGTACGCCGGCCGCGGCGTCATCGAGCGCATGCGCGCGATCGGGATCGAGGTCGACCAGGTGCTGGAGGAGCTGTCGGTGCGGACCTGCCTGCTGGCGGAGGCGGCCGTCCTGGCGATCCCGGCGGGCTCGGCCGTGATGGCGATCGAGCGCACGCACTCCGCCGGCGGCCAGCCCGTCGAGACCGCCGACATCGTCGTGCCCGCGGACAAGTACGTGCTCCGCTACCGGTTCGCCATCCCCGTATTGCCGGCCTGAGGCGGACTGGATTGCGCGCCGGCACCTGAGGCCCGGCTGGTCCCCGCCGTGCGAACATGATCCCATGCAGATCGGCGCCGTTGACTCCACGGACCTGTTCGGCGGGACGCCAGACCGGCCGCGCCAGATCATCCGCGTCCGCCTCGTCAACGCCGGGCCGGCCATGGTGACCGACGCGAGCGCTGGTGTCACGGTCGGTATCGGCGGGCCCGGCGTGGCCACGCCGGAACCCGTGACGCTGACGGGCCTGATGCCGGGCGCCGAGGTGACGGCGGAGGTCGCCGTCGAGCTCACCCCGCCGGTCGCGCCGGGCACCGTCGTGCCCGTGCTGGCGACGGCGCTAAGCCCGGCTGGGACCACCAGCCGGCCGGGCGAGATCACCGTGGCCGAGCCGGGCTGGGTCATGTGGATGGTCAGCCACTTCCACTACGACCCGGTGTGGTGGAGCACGCAGGGCCAGTTCACCCAGTCGCGGCTGCTGCTGCCAGACGAGCATGGCGAGCTGCCGGAGGTCCGGACGGCATTCGAGCTGGTCCGGCTGCACCTGGACGCCGCCCGGCGGGACCCGGATTACAAGTTCGTGCTCGCCGAGCTGGACTACCTGAAGCCGCACTTCGACGCCCATCCCGAGGATCGCTCCGATCTGCTCGAGCTGATCGCGGCTGGGCGGATCGAGCTGGTCGGCGGCAGCTATAACGAACCGAACACGAACCTGACCTGTGCCGAGTCGACTATCCGCAATGCCGTCTACGGCATCGCCTATCAGCGGGACGTGCTCGGCGGCAATCCGCGCACAGCGTGGATGCTGGACGCGTTCGGCTTCGACCCCGCCTATCCCGGCATTATGGCCGCGGCCGGCCTGACCGAGTCATCATGGGCGCGCGGGCCGTTCCACCAGTGGGGGCCGAGCCGGTCGGCGGGCGACAACAAGCTGATGCAGTTCGCGTCGGAATTTGAGTGGCTCTCGCCGGACGGCACCGGCCTGCTCACCAGCTACATGCCCAACCACTACTCAGCCGGCTGGCTGGCCGCCTACCACGCCAAGGACCTCCCCACGGCGGAGGCCGACGCCTACAAGCAGTTCAGCCAGCTCGCGCCGGTGGCCGCTACCCGCAACGTGCTGCTGCCAGTCGGCGGCGACCACGTCGTGCCGGCCCGCTGGGCGACCGCCATCCACCGGGACTGGAACGCGCGCTACACCTGGCCGCGGTTCGTGACCGCCGTGCCGAGCGAGTTCTTCGCCGCGGTCCGGGCCGAGGCGGCCGAGCGCGGCACGTGGATCACGCCGCAGACCAGGGATATGAACCCGGTCTACACCGGCAAGGATGTCACCTACATCGACACCAAGCAGGCGCAGCGCGCGGCCGAGGCGGCGGTCCTGGACGGCGAGCGCCTGGCGACGCTCGCCTGGCTGGCCGGCGCGGATTACCCGGTCGCGAGCCTGGACAAGGCCTGGCGACAGCTCGTATTCGGCGCCCACCACGACGCCATCACCGGCAGCGAGGGTGACCAGGTATACCTCGATTTGCTCGGGGGCTGGCGTGAAGCGTGGGAACGGGGTGATCGGGCGCGCGCCGCCGCCGTCAGGTTCCTGGCCGGTCTCGCTGACACTGCCAGCCTCGCTGACACTGCCAGCCTCGCTGACACTGGCAGCCTGCGAGCCGCGGACCAGTCCGCCGCCTGCCTCGCCATCGTGGTCGTCAACTCGCTGTCGCGGCCGCGGACCAGCATGGCCACGATCGAGCTGACGATGCCCACTGACTGGCAGCCCTGGCTGCAGCTGTCTGACGACACCGGGGCGTCGGTGCCGTTCCTGGCTGATGGCGCGACGTGGGACGCTAGCGGTGCGCTCACCACGGTCACCGTCACCTTCCGGGCCGCGGACGTGCCCGGGGTCGGATTCCGCAGCTACCTCGTCACGGCGCTGGACCAGGAGCCGGACGACGGCGCGGGCTGGCGCCCGGGTCCAGCAGGCCAGGCGCGGCTGGAAAACGACGTGTTCGTAGTCGAAGCGGATGCTGACCGCGGCGGGACCCTGTCCAGGGTGCTGGACAAGCGATCGGGCACCGACCTGCTCCAGCCCGGCGGCGGCGGCAACGAGCTGGTGCTCCAGCCCGAGCATCCGGGGCACCCGCGCTGGGCCGAAGGGCCGTGGCTGCTGTGCCCGGCCGGACCGGGCACGGGCAGCGGCATCAGGGCGGCGGCCGTGCGGATCGAGCGGTGCCCGGTCGGCGGCCGGATCGTCGCGGAACTGGAGCTCGGCGGCCTGGTCGTCACGCAGGAGACGCTGCTGTGGGACGGGGCGGACAGAGTCGAATTCCGGACCCACGTGGACGGCTCGATCGGCCAGGACCGGCTGCTGCGCGTGGTGTTCCCGGCGGACGTGCCGGGCGGCCTGCCCGTCTACCAGACCGCGGTCGCGGTCGTGGGCAGGCCGCCGGGGCCGATCGACACTGACGTGGCCGAGCACTCCTACACGCTGGACAGCCCGGCGAACGAGTGGCTGGCGATCGGCTCGACGGCCGCCGTCGCGCTGGCCGGCCCAGGCGGCAGCCGGCAGCTTCAGGCGATTGGCGTCGCCGAGGTCGTCGCGCCGCCTGCGCTGCGCGAGGCGGCTCGCGAGCTGATGGCGGCGCTAGCCGGCCAGGGCGTGACTGCGACCTGCTCGCTGCCGGGCGGCCCGCGCTACGGCTACCAGGAGCTCGACTCCAACCTGCCCGACTTCCGGATCTGCCTGGGCGGCCCGGACGACAACGAGCTCACCGCCTTGGTTCTCGGGGCGGCGGGCCTACAAGCGGGCGCCGCCCTCGATGCCCAGCTGGCCGCCGCAGGCGCAGCGAGGCTGTGGCTGCCGGCCAGTCGTAGCCGAGCGGACGCCTTCGGACCCGGCGCCGACCTGCGTGGCGCCCTGGACCTGCCGGTCCTCATCGTCGCGGCGGCCGACCTCGACGCCGAGACCCGCCGACTGGTCGCCGACCTGGCCGACGCCGTGATCGAGGTGCCGCACGCTGGCCTGACGCACGCGTCGCCTGTGCCGGACGCGACCCCTGTGCCGGACGCGACCGCCGCTGGGGGTCCCGGCACGGCGCTCGCGCCGCACTCCGTCGCGCTGCTCAACCGCGGCACGCCGAGCGGGCTGGTGACCCCGGACGGTCAGCTCACCATGGCGCTCATGCGGGCGTGCAGCACCTGGCCGTGCGGAGTCTGGATCGACGGCAAGAAGCGCACCAGCCCGGATGGCACGAGCTTTGCCTGGCAGCACTGGAGTCACACGTTCGAGTACGCGCTGGCGTCAGGTCCTGGCACCTGGCGGACGGCCGGCTTTGCGGACGCGGGCCAGGACTACAACCACGACCTGCTCGCGGTCGCCACCAGCCTGCACCCCGGACCGCTGGCGGCCAGCACGCAGTTGGCCAGCGTCGAGCCGCCCGGCGCGATGCTGTCCGCGCTCAAGCCGTACGGCAACCCGCTGGCGCCAGGCCGTCAGCCCGCTCCCGGCGACGGCGTCACGGTGCGGCTGCGGGACTCTGGCGGCGCTGGGCCGGTAGCGGCCAGAGTGGGGTTGTTCACCGGGCTGTCCTCGGCCAGGCAAACCGGCCTGTGCGAGGACAGCGCCGGACCGCCGCTGCCCGTCGTCGACTCCGTCGCCGAGGTCACTGTCCCGCGCTCTGGCCTGACCACGCTGGCGGTGACACCGGCCCCGCTCGCAGCTGGACACGGAGCGGCCGGCCCGGACACTGGCGCGGGCGGCCCGGACACTCGCACTGGCAGCCGTGACGCGGCGGCGGACAGCATGGAGCCGGCGCAGCCGGTGTTCGCCAGGTACTGGCTGCACGGCAAGGGCCCGGCCCCAGCCGGCAACGTGCCCGTCGCCGTGCACCTCTCGCCGGCCACGATCAGCCTGGATGACGGCCAGGCAGGAACGCTGCGCCTCACCGTGGCCTGCGGGCCGGAGCCTGCCGCCGGTGCGGTGCGACTCGAGGTACCCGCCGATATCGCCCTCACACCGGCCGGCCCGCTCCACTACGACCTTCAGCCGCTAGGCCATCAGGCCTTCGACCTGACTGTGACAGCCCAGCCCGGCACCCAGCCAGGCCGCCGGTTCGCCACCGCGTCGATCGAGGAGCCCTCCGGTCAGGTGATCGAGGACAGCGCGCTGCTGTCCATCGGGCAGCCGCCACCACCCCGCCTTGACCTGGCGCTTGCGGACATAGTGGCGATGCAGGAGGCTGTCGAGACCGCGCAGGCGGGCGAGGCCGACGTCAGCCTGATCACCCCCGCCCTGGCGATCAGGCCAGGCGGAACTGGGGCCATCGAGGTCGCGATCCGCAACCAGACAGCCGGGAGCATCCGCGGCGAAGCCCAGCTCATCTCGCCCTTCGGCAGCTGGCGGCAGATCACGCCGTGGACCACGGACTTCGCGCTGGCGGCTGGCGCCGCGAGTACCCTGCGCTTCGACGTGCGGATCCCGGCCACGGCGCGGCCAGGCGAGCAATGGTGGGCGATCGTCAAAGTGATGTACTTCGGCCGGCTTCAGTATTCCGAGCCGGTCGAGGTGACGATCGTGTAGATCAGCGGAGAAGCCGGGTCCGGTGAGACACTAGAGGTCACCAACGGCGAGAGCTACCCGAAGCAGCAATGACGGCACAGACAGCACAGCGCCTCGGCAATCTACCCGCGGAGCCCAACAGCTTCGTGGGCCGCGAGCGTGACCTGGGCGACCTACGACTGCTGCTCAGCAACGTCCGAGCCCTCACCCTCTGCGGCCCCGGCGGCATCGGCAAGACCCGGCTCGCCACGCGGCTGGGCTGGCAACTCGGCACCGAATTCCCCGACGGCGTGTGGCTCGTCGAGTTTGCCGACAGCGCCGACCCGGCCCTGGCCGCCCGGCAGGTCGCCACCGTTCTCGGCATTGGCGACGAGCCCGACCGGCCGGCCGCCGCAACCATCGCCGACGCGCTGCGCAATCGGCAGCTTCTGCTCATCCTGGACACCTGCGAGCATGTCGTGGAGGCGGTCGCGGACCTCGTCCGTGACCTCATCGCCGCTTGCCCGCTGCTGCGGCTGGTGGCCACGAGCCGCGAACCGCTGCGCGTTCGCGGCGAGACGGTCTGGCGAGTGCCGCCGCTGTCGCTGCCATCGCAGTCGGCGCCAGGATTTCCGCCGCCGCCGCTAGCGCCCCCGACTGACATGGGTGCGCCCGCCGAGTACGAGGCGATCAGGCTCTTCGTCGACCGGGCTGCCGCCGTCCGCCCTGGCTTCACCCTGACCAGGGATAACCGCGAGCACGTGGTGCAGGTCTGCCGGATGCTGGACGGCGTGCCGCTGGCGATCGAACTGGCGGCGGCGCGCATCCGCGCGCTGTCGGTAGAGCAGATCGCCGGACGGATCGACGACAGGTTCCGGCTGCTGGCGTCGGGCGACCGGACGGCTCCGCCCCGCCAGCAGACCCTTCAGGCCGCCGTGGACTGGAGCTTCGACCTGCTGACCGACGACGAGCAGATGCTGCTGCGCCGCCTGTCGGTATTCGCCGGCTGGAGCCTGGAGATGGCCGAGCAGGTCTGCGCCGATGAGCGGATCCCGGAGCCGCGCGTGCTGGACCTGCTAGCCGCGCTGATCGACAAGTCGCTGGTGGGGCTGGAGGACGAGCGAGCCGGAGATGCGCGTTACCGGCTGCTCGACACCATCCGCGAGTACGCCGCGGCCCGCCTGACCGCGTCCGGCGAGCAGAAGGAGCTGCGGCACCGGCACGCGCAGTACATGCTGGGCCTCGCGGAGGCCGTTGTCGCGCAAGCGTTCCTCCGCAACGGGCAGCCGTGGTCGCAGCAGGTCCAGATGTACTACGACATCGCCGGCGAGCAGGCGAACTTCCGGTCTGCGCTGGCGTTCTGCCTCGATATCCGGGACGCCGAGAACGGCCTGCGGCTGTGCTCGGCGCTCCGCTCGCCGTGGGTGGTGCAAGGCGACGTGGCCGAGGGAGTGAGCTGGTTCGGCAGGTTCCTCGCGCTGGACGAATGGGTACCGGCTGGGGTCCGCGCCCGAGCTCTGATGCTCGGCGCCGAACTGGCATTTGAGCACCAGGACTATCCCGGCGCAGCGCGGACAGCGCAGGCGGCCGTCGCTATGTGCACCGCCTACGCGGCCGCCTGCCCGGCCGGAGGGCTGCGCATTCTCGCGCTGATCAGCCTTCGTGCTGGCCTCGCCGACGAGGCGCTAGCGCGGGCCGACGCCGCCATCGCCGCTGCGCGCCAGCACGGCGATGAGTGGGAGGAGGGCCTCGCGGAGTCGGCCAGGGCCACGATCCTGGCCCGCGGCGGGCGGCTGGCCGACGCGCAGTCGGCCTTCGAGGTCGCGCTCGACCTGCTGACCGGCAACAACGGCTGGGGCGTCGCGCACGCGCTGTATGGCTTCGGCAGCCTGGCCAGGGCACGGCGGGACAACGCCGGGGCGCTACGCCACTTCCGCAGCGCCCTGGAGATCTTCCGGCAGATCGGCGCCAGGACCGAGATGGCCAGGTGCCTGGCCGGTATCGGCTGGGTCGCGCTCGCCAGCTTCGACGTGCCGACGGCCGCGGCCAGCCTCGCCGAGAGCCTCGATCTCAGCATGGCCACGGGTCAGCGGCTTGGTATCGCGCGCGGGCTCGAGGCGGTCGCCACGCTGGCGGTGGTCCGCGGCGATGACGTGACCGCCGTCCGGCTCGAGGGCGCTGCCACCACCCTGCGCGAGGTGGTCGGCCAAGTCCGGTCAGCCGCCGCTCAGGCCCGGTTCGACAGCCTGCTCGCTGCCGCTCACCACCGGCTCGGATCAGGCGCGCCGGGCCTGCTCGCAGAGGGCAGGCGGCTCGGTACGCACGAGGCCGTCAGCTACGCCCTTGCCTCCGCCAGCGCGGCAGCGGCAGCGGCAGCTAACGGGCAGGATGCGCAGGCAGACCCGGCGGCAGCCGCCAGCCGCCCAGAGCCGGGTGCAGCGCCCGTGCTGCCAGGCAGGTCCGGGCCGGCCGGCAAGTCCGTGCTGACCGCCCGGGAGCAGCAGATCGCCCAGCTCATCGCCCGCGGGCTGTCGAACCGCGCTATCGGCGAGGAACTAGTCATCAGCCCGGCCACCGCGGCCCGGCATGTGGCCAACATCCTGGCCAAGCTCGGCCTCAACTCCCGCGCCCAGGTCGCCGCCTGGATAGCCGAGCAGCGGCCGGCGCGCTGACGCGCTCGACCCTGCATATGCGCCGTTGTGGCCGACGACGCGCACAGGGCGGCCAGGGTCATCTACATACTCCGCCAACGTACGAAATACATAGCGGTATGGGCAATTCGGCCGATGCCGTCCCCCTGCCGCTGTACCTAAGTTGGTTTCCGGGACCCCAGGTCACTGTGGTAGCCGGCCATCGGAGGGGGATGACCGGCTGACATCTGATCTGCGCCTGCTCGGGGAGAGCCGGGCGGCGGGCGCAGCCCGGCGCTCGCTGTCCGGCACGCATCAACCGTCCAGATACATAACCGGCTACACATTCCTGACGATGCGCGCCGGGACCGGGCGGCGTACGGTCTGTGAGTGGGATCAGCCGACTGGCAACAGGGAGGCGGACGCGGTCAAGTGGCCAGCTTGAGCCTGAACGGGGACAAGACGGTAACGCAGCGCCTCGTCGAATCGGCGGGCGACTATGGCTGCCGGCCGGCGCTGGTAGGGCAAGGCCACGAGCCCTACTCATTTGCCGACCTCGCCACCACGATCAAGCGGGCAGCGGCCGGCCTCGCCTGGCGCGGCCTGCGGCCGACCGATGTCGTCGGTGTCTACGTACCCGACGCGGTTTCCTACGTCCTCGCGTGTCACTCAATCAGCGCCGCGGGCGGCATCCCCTGCCCGGTGAGCGCCGAGCTATCCGTCGCGGAGACAGCCGGCCAGCTGGCCGACTGCGGGGCGCGGATGCTCCTGACCGCGCAGCCGCTCGCGTCCGCCGGCCTGGCCGCTGCCGACCGGTCGTGGGTGCGGCAGGTCATCTCATTCGGCGACGCGCCCGCCGCGACCCCCTTTGCCTCACTACTCGGCATGGGCTCCTTGCAGCCGCCGGCGGCACGGCCGCACGACCTGGCGCTGCTTCCCTACATCCGCCATGCCGACGGTGCGCTGCATCCGGCGGGCCTGACGAACCTCGATCTGGCCGCTGAGCTGTCCGCGCTGACCGCCTCGGCCGACATCAGCGAGCACGACGTCGTCCTCGCCGCTCCGCCGGCCGGCGACGGCCGGTCTTACAGCGCGTTCATCGACCACGCCCTGCTACACGGCGCGACGGTAGTCGCGGCCAGGACCGATGAGCTGTCGGCGGCCGCGAACGAGCATCGCGGCACGGCAGCCATCGTGCCGCTGGGCGTCGAGGTACATGCAGCAGGGCCGCTGCGGCTCTTCGCGGTCGCCTCTTAGAGGCCGTTGGGAACCTCCGGGTCCAGGCCCGCGATGGCACTCCGGATGATCATTTCCACGAACTCGGCATCTATCTGTTCCCGCGAGAACCAGCGGCGGTAGAACAGCGGCCCAAGCAGAGCGGCGGCCACGGCGTTGCGGTCGGCAGCTGGCGGGATCTCCTCTTTGAGGGCGGCCCGGTCCAGCGCCGCTCTTAGCGGCGCGGCGTGCCCGCGCTGGATCCTGCTGTGGATGTCGGCGAACTCGGGATCATGCTCGGCAGCATCGACGATCGAGGGCAGGATCGACGACCACCGCGCCGTGCCCAGTAGATCGGCGATGCTGGTCAAGATTGCCCGGAGGTCGCCTTCGAGCGAACCGGTGTCCGGCGGCGTTTCCTGACTGTCGGTCATCCGCGAGCAGGCGTCAATCACGAGCGCCGAGCGGTTGGCCCAATGCCGGTAAATGGTGGTCTTCGCAACCCCCGAACGCCGTGATATGTCGTCGATGGTCAGCTCACCCAGGCCGCTCTCCATCAGCAGGTCCAGCGTTGCCGTCAGCACGCGCTCGCGGGAAACGAGGACGCGGGGGTCGAGGTCCGCCTTGCCGCTCATCCTTGCTCCAGCGCGCGAGCGCGCTGCCTGAGCGCCGCCAGAGCTCTTCTTCGCCATGGGGCCCATCTTCCGCTACTTGGCATTATCGCTACGCTACGGTATCGTAGCGAAGTATAGCACCGATGAAGGGGAGCGACCCGATGGATTTCGCCTCTATCCGCATGATCACCGACGATCTCGAGCCGCTGGTCCGGTTCTACGAACAGGTCACCGGGATGCAGGCAGCCCGGCTCGCGCCCGTCTTCGCTGAGCTGCAACTGCCGTCCTGCACCATCGCCTTTGGCCAAACGCAGACGGCGCAGCTGTTCAACAATTCGGCTCGCCCCGCGGATAACCACACTGTGATCATCGAGTTCCTCGTCGATGACGTCGACAGCGACTACGAGCGGCTGAAGCCCCTCGTCAGCGACTGGGTGCAGGAGCCAACCACGATGCCCTGGGGAAATCGGTCCATCCTGTTCCGCGATCCCGACGGCAACCTCGTCAATCTCTTCGCGCCCGTCACCGAAGAAGCCATCAAGAGGTCTCGCGGCCACTAGCGGGAAACGCCCGCCACCAGACCCCGGCTCTTAGCCCCGCGCGTGCGGCGGGCGGTTCTCGTACGGCGTGCTGAGCACGATCGTGGTGTGCGTGGACACGTTCGCGGCTGCCCTGATCTCCTGGAGCAGATCCTCAAGCTCGCGCGGCGAGCCCACCCGCACCTTCAGTATGTAGCTGGCGTCCCCGGCGACGCTGTGACAGGCCTCGATGGCAGTTAGATGCGCAAGCCGGTCCGGCGCGTCGTCAGGCGCAGCCGGATCGAAAGCCTTGATCGAAACGAACGCCGTCAGCGGCAGGCCGATCTCCTCGGCGTTGATCATGGCGGCGTACCCCTTGATCACGCCGCGCTCCTCGAGCCTGCGCACGCGCTGCTGCGCAGCCGACACCGACAAGCCGGTCCGCCGGGCGAGCTCGGTGAAGCTCATCCGGCCATCGCTGGCAAGCAGCGAAATGATCGCCGCGTTGATCTCCTCCACCCGGCAACGTTAACGTGCCGGTCCGGCTGCCCGCGCCCACACCGTTGATAACGAAAACATAACGGGGTTTACGCTCCCGTAACATACTGATCTGGCCCATAGTCGCCCGGTCACCACACGGGTACGCTCCGGCCAGGGCGGCCGACGGCCGAACCCTGAGTTGGCTGGAACGAACGCGAGCGAGGTCATGATGGCGCAGATCGTGCTGGATCAGGTCGACAAGGTCTACCCGGGTGGCGTCAAGGGCGTCGACGGCCTGAACCTGACGGTCGCCGACGGTGAGTTCATGGTGCTCGTCGGGCCTTCGGGCTGCGGGAAGTCCACGGCGCTGCGGTCCATCGCGGGACTGGAAGACATCACCTCGGGCACCATCAGCATTGGCGGCCGCGTCGTCAACGACCTGCCGCCCAAGGACCGTGACATCGCGATGGTGTTCCAGAACTACGCCCTCTACCCGCACATGACGGTCGAGCAGAACCTCGCCTTCGGCCTTCAGCAGCGCAAGACGCCCAAGGACGAGATCAGGCGCCGGGTGACTGACGTCGCCAAGATGCTGGGCCTCGAGGACTACCTCAAGCGCAAGCCAGCCGCGCTGTCCGGCGGGCAGCGCCAGCGGGTGGCGATGGGCCGCGCCATCGTGCGCGAGCCGCAGGCTTTCCTCATGGACGAGCCGCTGTCCAACCTGGACGCCAAGCTGCGCGTGTCCATGCGAGCCTCGCTGTCGCAGTTGCACGACCGCCTCGGCGTGACAACCGTGTACGTGACGCACGACCAGGTCGAGGCCATGACGCTCGGGCAGCGCGTGTGCGTCATGCGCGACGGCAAGCTCCAGCAGGTGGATTCGCCGCAGACGCTGTACAACTCACCGGTCAACCTGTTCGTCGCTGGCTTCATCGGCTCGCCCGCGATGAACTTCGTCGAGGCCGAGCTTGTCCGCGACGACGGCCCGGCGGTCGCCTTCGCCGGTCATAAGCTCGCGATTACCGACACGCTGCTGCAGGCTCGGCGCGGCCTGGACGCTTATTTCGGCAAGGAGGTCATCCTGGGCGTCCGGCCGTCTGACTTCGAGGACGCGCAGCTCGCGGAGCCCGGCTGGGCCCGGATGCCGGTGCAGACCAGCGTGACGGAGGAACTCGGCAGCGAGATTCACGTGATCTTCACGATCGACACCGCGCCGGTACAGCACGCCAGCATCACCGAAGCCCGGACTGACGAGGGCGACGACGAGGCGATACCCCTGGCCGACAACAAGACGCTCTGGACAGCACGTGTTGCCGCGCGCAGCTCGATCAAGCCGGGCTCGGCCGCGACGCTAGCCGTCGACACCTCCAACCTTCAGTTCTTCGACCCAGCGTCCGGACTCGCCATCGGTCACCCCGCCAACTAGTGGTCCTCTGATCGATCGATCCCTCGCGTAGCGACACCAGCTTCGTCGCAGCGCCGGCACTCCATACCCCTTGACGCCCTCGCGCCGCCGAGTCAAGATGAATCCGTTTCGGTAATGGAAGCGGTTCCACGACGAAGTACCGGCTCGGAGAGGCCACGATGCGAAATTCGCGGCGCGCGACCATCTCAGACGTCGCGGCCGCGTCCGGGGTGGGCGTCGGGACCGTTTCGCGCGTTATCAACGGCGCGGCCAACGTGCGGCAGGCAACCCGCGATCACGTGCTTAAAGTGATCGACCAGCTTGGCTATCGGCCGAGCCATCTTGCTGCAGCACTATCGCGCGGGACGCAGCGCAGCGTCGCGATCGTCGTGCCCCATCTCACCCGTCCGTCCGTAGTCGAGCGGCTGGCCGGCGCTCTCGCTGTACTGGACGCCGAAGAATACGACACCGTCGTCTGCAGCGCGGACTCGCCGGCCCGACGCGATTCCTTCCTCGCTGCTCTGACCCGGAAGGACCGCACCGACGGCGTGATCATCATGTCGCTGCCCATAAGCCAGCCGCAACTCGCCGCGGTCCGCCGCGCCAGCATTCCGCTAGTCGCTGTTGACGTGACCCTGCGCGGCGTTCCGCAGACCGTCATCGATGACACGGCTGGCGGACGCCTCGCTGCCGAGCACTTACTGTCCTTGGGGCACCAGCGAATCGGCTTTGTCGGCGACCTGGTTCGCCGCATGACGAAGTCCTCATTCGGCTTCACCGCTTCCGAGCAGCGGCTGGCCGGGTACCGCGAGGCGCTTGCGGCCGCCGGCCTCCCCCGGTGCCAGAGTCTGATACGGCTTGGCCCGTACGGCGCGGCGAACGCCGAAGCCCTGACGACCGAACTGCTGAAATTGCCGGACCCACCGACGGCCATCTTCGCCTCGTCGGACACCCAGGCGATGGGCGTCCTCGCCGCTGCCGACCGTATGGGCTTGCGGGTGCCGGGCGAGCTGTCGGTTGTCGGCTTTGATGACATCGAGCTTGCGGCGCTGATCGGCTTGACCACGGTGCGCCAGCCGCTCGAGCAAAGCGGCGTGGAAGGAGCCAGGCGGCTGTCGGCACTGCTGCGCGGCGAGCAGGTCACACCGCTGCGGCAGGTGCTCGACCTGCAGGTCGTGCAGCGCAACACGTCAACGCACCCCAGGCCGGCCCGCCAGGCCGGCTCGGGTCGCGCCGTCGCCGCGGAGGGGATCGCCGCAGCGGAACGCCATTACCGCGCCGATGGCCGAGGCATGCCGCGCGCCGGATGCGTGGCCAGCGGGCACCGTGCTGGCCTCGCGCAGCTGAGGCGCCGGACATGACCGGCGACCGGCCTGGCGGGCCAGCCACGTTAGGGAGCCGAGCTGCCCGCTGCGGCCTGGCTTGCGCACGCTGCCGGTGTTGCCAGGCGTACCGGCAGCTCAACACCATGCTGGAGGGAAGATGATGGCAGGCAGATACCGTCCGCCCAGGCGACCGCGGCGTCCAGCGAAGAGCAGGCGACTGCTTCCCGGCGGCAAGCGGCACCGGACGGTAGCGGGGCTGGCCAGCGCTGGCCTGCTCGCCGCCGGACTCGCCGCGTGCGGCACCAGCGCCGCGAGCACCGGCCCCGTCACGCTGAATTTCTACCTCTACCCAGATAACTCCGGCGCGACCCAGACGGCGATCAGGAACTGCGACCAGCAAAGCGGCGGCAAGTACACGATCTCCTACCAGCAGCTGCCCAACGGCTCTGACGGCCAGCGGCAGCAGCTGGTCCGGCGGATGGCCGCGAACGACCCGACGATTGACATCATGGGCCTGGACGTCACGTGGGAGGCCGAGTTCGCCCAGGCAGGCTGGGCGGCGCCATGGACGGGCGCAAACAAGGCGCAGGCCGAAAACGGCACGCTCAAGCCCGCTTTGCAGACCGCGATCTGGCACAACCAGCTGTATGCGGTGCCTGACAACACCAACACCCAGCTGCTGTGGTACCGCTCCGACCTCGTGCCGAAGCCGCCGACAACCTGGGCGCAGATGATCGCGGACGCGGAGCAGCTGGCTAAGCAGGGCAAGCCGCACCTCATCGAGATACAGGGCGCGCAGTATGAGGGCACGACCGTGTGGTTCAACACGATGGTGGCCAGCGCCGGCGGCTCCGTGCTGAATGCGGACGCGACGAAGGTGACACTCGGCGCACCCGCCATCAAGGCGCTGTCGATCATGAAGCAGCTCGCCAGCTCGCCCGCGGCGGACCCGTCGCTGCCGGTGCAGATGGAGAACGACAACCGGCTCGCGATGGAAGGCGGAACGGCTGCCTTCGAGCTGAATTACCCGTTCGTCTATCCGGCCATGAAGGCCGATAACCCCAAGATCTTCAAGCACTTCAAGTGGGCGCTGTACCCGGAAGTCATCCCCGGCGTGCCGGCCAAGGTGACCATCGGCGGGATCGACCTGGCGGTGAGCGCCTTCTCGCAGCACAAGGCGCTCGCATTCCAGGCAGCCCTGTGCCTGCGCGATGCGCAGAACCAGCTCATCGGCGCCAACGTCGGTGGCGTGCCGCCGACGATCGCCAGCCTGTACAGCAATCCCGCGCTCTTCGCCAACTACCCGTTCCATGCCGACATTCTGCAGGAACTCGAGAACGCGAGCGTCCGGCCGAAGACGCCGCTCTACCAGGTGGTGTCCATCGACATCTCGCACCTGATCTCGCCGCCTAGCGGAATAAACCCGACCGGTACGGAGCGGTCGATGATCAGCCAGCTCAACAATGCCTTGCAGTCAAAGGGCCTGGTCCCGTGAGGCGCCGCACGAACTGCAGCCCGGCCGCCAGAAAGGAATGCGCCGATGAGTAGCAACGCAGAGGCGGCAGTCACGGTCGCCGTCCAGGGCGAAGCAAAGGTAAGGAAGGGCCGGCAGCAGCTTTCCGAGGGTGCGCGGGCCGAGCGCAGGCTTGGCTGGATGCTCTGTGCCCCGGCAGTCATCGTGATGATCGCCGTCACCGCCTACCCGGTGGGCTACGCCATCTGGCTGTCGCTGGAGCGCTATAACCTCGAGCTTCCGCAGGCCATCAAGTTCGTCGGGCTAAGCAACTACGGCGCGGTCCTCAGCTCGCCGTACTGGTGGCAGGCGCTGAAGGTAACAGTGATCATCACGATCTTCTCGGTCGCCATCACGCTGGTGCTCGGGATGCTGCTGGCGCTGCTCATGCACCGGACGCTGTTCGGCCGTGGCACCCTCCGCACCGCCGCGCTCATTCCATACGGGATCGTGACGGTCGCCGCCGCCTACGGCTGGCAGTATGCGTGGACGCCCGGGCAGGGCTACCTGTCCGCCGCGTTCAACCACAGCGCGCCGCTGACCTCAGAAGTCAAGGCCATCATCGTCATCATCGTCGCGGAGATCTGGAAGACCACGCCGTTCGTGGCGCTGCTGCTGCTCGCCGGGCTGTCCCTGGTGCCGGAGGACCTGCAAAAGGCTGCGAAGGTGGACGGCGCAACCGCCTGGCAGCGCTTCACCAGGATCACGCTGCCGCTCATGAAACCGGCCATCCTGGTCGCGCTCCTGTTCCGCACGCTGGACTCGTTCCGGATCTTCGACAACATCTACATCCTGACCGCGGGGAACAACGGCACCGGGGCGGTCTCCAATCTCGGTTACGACAATCTGTTCAACGCGCTGAACCTGGGGATCGGCTCCGCGATCTCAATCCTCATCTTCATCTGCGTGGCCATCATCGCCGTCTTGTTCATCAAGGGCTTCGGCACCGCGGCCCCCGGTACCGACATCGGAAAGAGGTGACCTGCTCATGGCCACTGTGACGACGACCCCGCGCCAGAAACTCGGCTGGGGCACAGCGAACTTCGTCGCCATAGCGCTTGCACTGATCCCGGTGCTATGGCTGGTGTCGCTCTCCTTCAAGACTCCGACAGCGGTCGTCGACCCGAGCTTCTTGCCGAAACAATGGACCTGGTCGAACTACTTCCGAAGCAGCGGGATACTCAGCACCTCACAGTTCATCCGGCCGCTGCTCAACTCCATCGGCATCGGCCTGATCGCGACGTTCATCGCCGTCGTGCTGGCATCGATGGCGGCTTACGCGGTCGCCCGGCTGCGATTCCCCGGCAAGAGCCTGCTGATCGGCATGGCGCTGCTGATCGCGATGTTCCCGGTGATCTCGCTAGTCACCCCGATGTTCAGCATCGAGCGGGCGCTGGGCCTGTTCAACACCTGGCCAGGTCTCATCATCCCGTACGTGGCCTTCGGGCTGCCGCTTGGTATCTACACGCTGTCCGCGTTCTTCCGCGAGATCCCGTGGGAACTGGAGAAGGCCGCCAAGGTCGACGGCGCCACACCGTTCCAGGCGTTCACCAAGGTCATCGCTCCGCTGGCCGCGCCAGGAATGGTCACCACGTCGATCCTGGTGTTCCTGCTCTGCTGGAACGAGTTCCTGCTGGCGATATCGCTCACCTCGACGACAGCATCCCGGACGGCACCTGCCTCCATCGCGTACTTCAGCGGCAGCTCGCAGTTCACCGTTCCGACCGGGCCGATTGCGGCCGCCGCGGTCGTCATCACCATCCCGATCATCATCTTCGTCGTGTTCTTCCAGCGGCGCATCGTCGCTGGGCTGACGTCGGGCGCGGTCAAGGGCTAGCCGGGACACCGGCAGAATTAGAGGAGAGACAGTGGCTGAAATAGTTCTGGACCACGTCACGAAGCGCTTCCCGGACGGTGCGCTTGCGGTGGACAACATCAGCCTGGACATCGCCGACGGCGAGTTCGTGATTCTCGTTGGCCCGTCGGGCTGCGGGAAGTCCACCACGCTGAACATGATCGCCGGACTTGAGGACATCACGGAAGGCGAGCTGCGCATCGGCGGGCAGGTCGTCAACAACAAGGCGCCCAAGGACCGCGACATCGCCATGGTGTTCCAGAGTTACGCGCTCTACCCGCATATGACGGTCCGGGACAACATGGGCTTCGCGCTGAAGCTGGCGAAGACCGACCCGGCCGTCATCAAGGAGAAGGTCGAGGATGCTGCCCGGATCCTCGACCTGACCCAGCATCTGGACCGCAAACCCGCCAACTTGTCTGGCGGCCAGCGTCAGCGGGTAGCGATGGGCCGGGCAATTGTCCGCGACCCTGCCGTGTTCCTGATGGACGAGCCCCTCTCCAACCTGGACGCGAAGCTCCGGGTGCAGACCCGCACCGAAGTATCCAGACTGCAGCGGCGGCTCGGCACCACGATGGTGTACGTCACGCACGACCAGACCGAGGCCATGACTCTCGGCGACCGGCTCGCCGTCATGCGCAGCGGCATGCTGCAGCAGGTTGGCACGCCAGCTGAGCTGTACGCGAATCCCGTGAACCTGTTCGTCGCCGGGTTCATCGGCTCTCCCGCGATGAACTTCATGACCGGGACGCTTGCTGACGGCAGCCTGCACACGGCTATCGGCAGCCTGCCGCTCACTCCCGCGCTGGGGCAGGCGCTGGAACGCGCGAACGTCGGCCGCGAGGTCATCGTGGGAATCAGGCCGGAGAACTTCCAAGACGCCGCGCTGGTCCAGCCCGACTCGCGTAACAAGGGCATCATCTTCCGCGCCACCATCGACGTGGTGGAGTCGATGGGCTCGGACGTCTACGTCTACTTCACGCAACAGAGCGGGCTCACCGCAAAGGTCGACCAGCTGGCCGACCTGGCCGTAGATTCAGGCAAGGCTGACACTGGGGCCGCTGAGGAGTCCGTCACCGCCCGGCTCGACGCGACCACGCGAATACGGGAGGGTGACAATGCTGAGCTGTGGGCAGATGTCCGGGCTATGCACATCTTCGATCCGGAGTCAGGCCGGAACCTGACGCTAGAAGCGGGTCCGGCCGCCGCTCCGGCGGCAACCGCGTCCGCGTAACAGGCGACCTGGATGTCCGCCTGGGCCGTCCGCCAAGTCCGCGGCGGGCGGTCCCAGGGGCAACCCCTCATCCGGCATTCAGAGCGCGGTCGTTGCCCGAACATCCAGTCCGTGCTGTCGCAGCGCCGCCTCAACGCGGTAGATGTCAGCCTGACGGACATGCTGGTCCCGCGCTGGCGGACTGATCTCCAGCCGCGAGCAAGCTTCTGCAAGGACGTCGGTGTAGGCACCGCGCAAGGCGCGGACGCGAATATTCTTGGCAGGCAGGCCGGAGGCGATCTCGGTGGCCTCCAACTGCGCCCGTAGCCGCCGCAGCCTGGTCTCGAGCCGCTCCATGGACTCGGCCGGAGCCACCTGGTGCCGGGTCTCGGCAAGCTTGCGGCTGCCGCGCCAGATGCCGATCACCGCGTACCCGGCCCCGGTCGGAATCATGACCACGAGTGCAAGCAGGACGAACGATGCCATGGCTCCAGTGTCGGCCGCTCCGCTGGCCAATGGCAAGCGACCCTCAATCTCGCGCTCCGGACGAAGGGAACGAGCATGGCCACGAGCCCGTGGTGGCAGGGCGCTGTGCTGTATCAGCTCTATGTCAGGTCCTGGCGCGACAGCAACGGTGACGGCTACGGCGACATCAGCGGCATCATCGAGCAGCTGGACCATCTGTCCTGGCTCGGCATCGATGGCCTGTGGCTGTCGCCGACGATGCCGTCGCCCGACGCGGACTGGGGTTACGACGTCAGCGACTACACCGGCGTCCATCCCGAGCTCGGTACCCTCGGCGATCTGGACGCTCTCATCGCCGAGGCCGGCCGGCGCGGCATCCGGGTGCTGCTCGACCTCGTACCCAATCACACCAGCTCCGCGCACCCGTGGTTCATTGACGCCGCGTCCGGGCGGGACGCCGCCCACCGTGACTACTACGTGTGGGCCGATCCAGCGCCGGGCGGCGCACCGCCCAACAACTGGCTCGACTCGACCGGCAAGCCGGCCTGGCAGTGGCACGCCGAGACGGGCCAGTACTACTTGCACAACTTCCTGCCTGCTCAGCCCGACCTCAACTGGTGGCAGCCCGCAGTGCACGCCGAGTTCCGCCAGATCCTGGAGTTCTGGTTCAATCGCGGCGTAGCTGGGTTTCGCATCGACGTTGCGCATGGCCTCTACAAGGACGCCGAGCTGCACGACGACCCGCCGTTGCCGATGCCGGCGACAACAACCGGGAGCGACCCGCTGGCCGGCCGCTTCGGCCAGCGGCCTGTGTACAGCGCCAACCGGCCGGAGACGCACAGCGTCTACCGGGACTGGCGGAAGATCGCCGACAGCTACTCCCCACCCCGGCTGCTGCTGGGCGAGACCTGGACCGGCGACTTGGCCAACCTCGCGTCGTATTACGGCGACGACGACGAGCTCCAGCTGGGCTTCAATTTCCCGGTCGTGTTTGCCCGGTTCCCGGCAGAGCTGCCGGACCTGGTTGACCAGACGCTGGCGGCGCTACCGCCTGGCGCGTGCCCGGTGTGGACCGGATCCAACCACGACGTCGGCCGCTTCCCCAGCCGGTGGTGTGACGGCGACCCCGCCTGCATCCGGCTCGCGCTGCTGATCCTGCTGACGCTGCCCGGCGCGACAGTGCTGTACTACGGCGACGAAATCGGCATGACCGACGTGACCGTCCCGGCTGAGCTCGAGCGCGACCCGATGACCAACGCCCACAGCCCGCAGGGCCAGCGTGACCGCGCACGTACGCCGATGCGCTGGAACGCCGAACCGGGCGGCGGCTTCACCGGACCGGCCGTCACGCCGTGGCTTCCCATCGGACCAGCTGCGGTCAACGTCGCCAATCAGCGAGACGAGCCGGACTCGGTGCTGTCGCTCTGCCGTCGGCTCATCGAACTGCGCCACAACGAACTGGGCCACGGCGAGCTGAGCCACGGCGAGCTGAGCCGCAGGGAGCAGGGGCGCGGCCTAGCCGGCTACCGGCGGCTGGCATCGCCGCCCGGCGTCTGGACCTATGCGGCTGGCACGCTGTTGGTGACCGCCAACCTTGGCGCGACGCCAGCGGCCATGCCCGGCGTCATGGCCGGCAATGCCGGGGAGATCCTGCTGCGGACCGGGCCTGCCGCTGCGGGCCTCGGGCCGTGGGAGGGCGTCGTCGCCCGCCGGGATGCGGACTAGATCGTTGATCGGGAATGCGGGCAGGTTAGACGTGGTCGTAAGCGATCAGGGATCGCTTGACGGGGCCGCCGATCTGCCAGTTGTGCCAGATGCAGGCGTTGAGGGCGAGGAGCCGCTGGATGGTGCAGGGCCTAGAGCCCTGCGGGGATGCGGCCGCCGTGGCGTTCGAGGCCGAGCTGGCATTTCAGGGTCCAGATGACGGCCTCGACGCGCTGTCGGATCCAGTTCGGGAACGGGCGCGCAGCCCCAGTACCAGCGGGAATGGCTCGGGCAGTACCCGTAGCCGGGTGTTGTACTCGCTCTGGGCCAGCAGCCGCGGGAACAGATGCCCGACCAGGCGCGGGGCGGCGCGCAGCCAGTGCCGCTCGCCGTCATGGCGCA
>DATHPF010000108.1:0-6481 GCA_035484155.1 Streptosporangiaceae bacterium | reverse complement strand
CAGGCGGTAGATCGCGCCGGCGGTGTCGTCGCTGATGTACAGGGCGCCATCGGGGCCGGGGACGGCGTCGACGGGTCGCCCCCAGCGGCTGCCGTCGGCGTTCTGGAATCCGGTGACCAGGGTGACGGCGGGCTCCAGCGTGTGCTTCGCGGCGTCCCAGGCCATCCAGAGAACTGCGGGGGAGCGGGGCGGCTGGCGGTCCCACGAGCCGTGCACCGCGACAACAGCGCCGCCTGACCATGGTGCTGGGATAGCGCTGCCCTCCAGGAACGACATGCCGAGCGGGGCGCTGTGGGCAGGGAGGCCGACCTCGACTGGGGGCAGGGTGGCGCAATTCAGATGGATATCGCCTGGGTTGGTGATCGCGTCGGCTACGAGTGGCACGTCGGCCAGCGACCCGGCCGGATGATTCTCGTCTGGGTCGGGGTTGCAGTACGGCCATCCCAGATCACGGCCGCGGGTGACGCGGACGACCTCGTCGGACGGGTGCTCGTTGACGTAGGCCTGGATGACTAGCCCGAAGGCGTTGGCGTGCCCGGCGTAGGAGGAGTGGAAGGGGTAAGGCACGTTGTCCCGTTCGTTCACCGCGGTCCACACTGAGCCGTCGGGGGCCACTGCCAGGCCTTCGCCGTTACGCACTCCTGTCTCGACCACGCGAAGGTTACGGCCGTCAGGGCTCACGGCCATGATCACCGCTCGCGGCGGCGAGGAAGTCAGGTCGCCGGGACTGGCGTTCGACGAGCTGCCGACATCGAAATAGACCGTCCCGTCGGGGGCGACTGCGACATCTTTCTGGCGGTGGACGTCGTCGCCGGCTGGGTCAAGATCCGGCAGGTGGGCAGCGATTATCGTCCGAGCCCCGCTGATCCCGCCGGCGTTCCAGCGGTAACTGTCGATCTGGTCCGACTCTCCGACGTACAGCACCCACCGGCCGCTGACTCGGGCAAAGGCCAGGCCCTGCGGCGAGGTCAGCCCGGATAGCAGCGTGCGCGACGCGGCCGTCCCGCCAGGTCGGGGCGTCAGTTCAACAACCTGCCCGCTGTAGGGCTCGCTGACGAGCAGATCGCCCTCCGGAGTCCAGGCTTCCATGCGGGCGCCAGGGACCCGCGCCCACACCGTCGCCGTCCAGCCGGCCGGAACCTCCAGCCGCCGCGGCGTGGAAAACGCCCCGCCGCCCTCGCCAGCCGGCACAACCAGATCGACCCACGACTGAGCCGCCACCGGCCGGGCCGTCGCCTCGCCCGGTGCGGCGGACGTGACTGGCGTGGCCGGATTGGCCTGGACCCCCGCCGGGCGCGCCGACGCCGAGCAAGCCGCCGTCAGCAACCCGGCGCATATCATCAGCGCGAGGCAGCGAGTACGCATCCGGACAGTCCACCACTTTTGCGCTGCGGGTGACGCCGGAGCTGTTATTTATGCAGCCGACCGTGGATATTGCGCCCGATCCTGCGCAAGGCGAGCGCGACAATGAGCGGGAAGAGGCCCTGGACTTCCGACGTCAGACGCTCTACAAGGCCGAGATCACCGCCGCCGTCTCGTGCTGCGATCAGGAGCCAGCAAGACAACCCTGCGAAGAGCACGGTGACCGTCGCGCAGCCGCAGACACTGAGGATCCATGAGCGCGCCGGCGGGCGTCTGGCAACGAGTACGGGCCAGACCGCCGTCGTGACCACGCAGCTCACCGCGAAGGCGAGGTGGCGCGGCGTCGGGCCGGTGACCGGTTCTGGAGAGGCGGCGATGCCGAGCGTAGAGAGGCCCGTCAGGATCAGCAGGATGCGCGCAGGCATGCCGACCCCAGTTAGGCCTGCGCCGGTCGCGACCTGGCAGCTAGCAACGAGCAGCAGGGCCGCGGTCATCACCCACCGGTCCGTTCCCGAGTGCCCAGCCAGCACGCTCATCGTCTGCCGCATCGGGCTATAAGAGGCCGGCTGAAGCGCGTCAGCAATCAGCCAGCCCCCGGCCAGGACCGCGGGTGCCAGTAAGGCTGTGCCTACCGCCCAGTCAGCTGGCAGCACTTCATCGGTGGCCGCAGCCGCGTCCGGGCGTACGGTCTCTCGTCCTGATCGTTTGCGCGCGAGGTCTGGACGCGCAAGCTGAGTCATGGCGCCTCCGGAGCCACATCGACTCGGGCTGCCGGACGGAGGCGCTTGGTCCTAAGCGGGTTGCCTGTGGTGCCTTACGGCCTCGTGTTGGCAGCGAGCCAGCCTTCTGCACAGCACGAGACGGCTCCGGGCTATTCCTTGTGCGGAGCGATGGTCACAGTGAAATTAGGTCCCGAGTTTCCTCCGGCTCGTCAATGTGCCATTCGCGGTGGGTCTCCCGGAGTGACTGGTTGGGTAGCAATTGCTTATCGGCGAAGCGGACAGTTACCTTCGGCCGCTTCACCTTGGTTATCATGCCCAGCATCGCGAGCAGCTGAATGAGCCTCCACGTGGCGTCGGGGCGCCAGCCGCGATCGGGCTCGGCTCCGGCGGTCGCTGCATCGGCGTCCAGCGCGACCTTGCGGCCGTGCCGGGGGCAGGCCGGGTCGGCGTGGTGCCAACTATGGTTGCCCTCGCCGCCGGCTACGACTGCGACGAGGGAGTTATTGCGGCTGTCATCCGCCCGGTACTCCCGCCCGCGGCTGTCGATAGCCCGGCTGCCCCATTTATGGCAAACGGAGTTGACGAATCCGGTCGCGGTCATGAGGGCCGCGGTCCGCAGTGCTCCCGCTATCAGCACCGAGTTCCACCCGTAGAGCGGGTAGAACGCCAGCGGCACGCCGAAGTTCACCACCACGAGGTACGGGAACGCCCGGTGCTGCCACCTCACCAGCCGGTCCTCGGCTAGGTCGCGGTGCAGCGCATATTCCGGCGGCCGCTCGTATGCGAAGAAGAGCCAGACACCCTGGGCCCAGGCGAGGCCCTTGTAGCCACGCCATTGCGGGTATTCGTACGGCGAATGCGGATCCTTGCCCACTACGTCGGAGAAGCGATGGTGAGCGCGATGGTTCATCACCCATTGCTGGATGTCGCCTTCCATGGACATGCCGCTCGCCACGGCGAGCATTACCTGTAGCGGGAACCTGGCCTCAAATCCGCGGTGCGTCCAGTAGCGGTGATTTCCCAGCGTCACGCCGAACAACGTGACCAGATATAGCGCAACCGCCAGGACCCACAGACCGATGCTGGTAGGACCAGTGACGGCACGGTAGAGGCCCCACATCGCGAAGCCTGGCAATAGTAATCCCAGAGTCAGAATGTTGGTATAAGTCGGCCGGCGTCGCCTGCCATTGCGGTCGATGTTGAAGCCGAGCGACAGGGCCGCAGGCCAGTCGCGCTTGCGTTTATCCAATGTCGGCATGACCACCAGCTCCTTTCAAGAGCTGCGGGTTCAGAGGAACGCGGTAGTCGGTCACGCCGAGAAGAGCGCGAGAGGGACGAGGTCACCCGTCCGTCCCGGGCCGCGTCGCTTGCACGGGTCCGCGAAAAAAGAAAACCGGACCCGTGCTGATGCGGTCGCTGATTACGCGTGCACACTCGCCTGGGTCCGGAGCTTTGCTCAGCATACCCTTTCCAGTTTTTTGGGTAAAGACAGCCGTGCCGCGAGTCAGCGGCGTGCATAAGTGGCCGTCGCGAGGACAGGTAGTCCCGAGATGGCCCGGCGGCGCCGGCGATAGGAGGACGGCATGCAGATCGGCAGTGTCGACGCAACCATCGACGTACTCCTAGTCGAGAACGACCCAGGGGACGCAATGATGGCGCGGGAGGCCTTCGGTCAAGCCGGGAAGGGGACGCGGCTGCATGTAGTGAGCGGGCGCGAGCGTGCCCTTCGATTCCTCCGTCGCGGTGATGGGCACGGTGAAGCGCGTATGCCCGGCCTGATCATGCTTTCGTTCGACCTGCCTGAGGAGCACAGCCTGAAGTTCCTCGCCGAAGTCAAGGAGGACCCGGACCTGAAGGTCGTGCCCGTGGTGGTTCTCTCGACTTCGCAAGACCCTAGTGACGTGGAGCGGAGCTACGGCATGCACGCCAACGCCTACGTGATCAAGCCTGCCGACTATGACGGTTTCGCCGAGGTAGTGACGAAGGTCAGTGAATTCTTCACTCAGGTGAGCGAAACCCCGCGGCCGCCGACTAAGGCTGTCGGCGCAAGATCAGCATGGCAATGTCGTCCCGCGCCGGCTCGCCGTCGGCCAGGGCGGCCATGACGGCGGCCGCGGCCCGCTCGGGTGCCTGGGGCGTCAGCGCTGCGCAGAGCATCGCCAGGCCGTTGTCGACGGGTCGCCCGCGGCGTTCAACCAGGCCATTGGTAAACATGCAGAACAACGTTCCCGGCGGGATGTCGACGATGGTCATGCGCCTGCCCGTCCGCCCCGGTGTGGTGCCGATCGTCACATCGACCGGGACGTTGGCGACGTGAGCCGGATTGCCTGGCGCGGCCATGACGGGCGGGATGTGGCCGGCGCAGGAAATCCGGGCTCGGGCCAGGCCGGGTTGGACAACCGCGTACATGACTGTGGCCGTGGCGCCGGGCTCGAAGTGCTGCATCTTGCGGTCTAGCCGGGACAGCACCTCCGCCGGGTTGCTGGTCTCCAGCGCGTAGGCACGCAGAGCGCTGCGCATGCGGCCCATGATGACTGCCGCCGCTAGCCCGGATCCGCCCACGTCTCCGATCACCAGGCCGAGCTCCCCTGAGGGAAGGGTGAACACGTCGTACCAGTCTCCGCCGACCCCGCCGTGGCCGGCGATGAACCGTGCTGCGAATTCGGCGCCGGGCACCGCTGGCAGCGCGGACGGCAAGAGGCTGCGCTGCAGCGCAGCGGCTGCGATCCGGTCGGCGCGGGCGGACATCGACTGGACGGCGGCGGCGGCCCGGTCGGCGGCCAGTTGCAGCAGCGCCGCGTCGTGGCTAGTGAAGGCGCGGTTGGTGAGGGAACCGACGTGCAGGACGCCGATGACCTGCCCGCCGGCGGTCATGGGCACTCCTATCAGGGAACGGATGCCTTTTTCGAGCAGGATCGGGTTGAGCACCGTGGTGTGGTCGACGCGATCCAGGATGACCGCATGCCGTTCGGCAGCGATCCGGCCGGCGAATCCGTGGCCGACCGGGATCCGTACGCCCTGCCGCACCTCTTCTTCCAGCCCTGCCGCGGCGGTGGCGATCAGCTGCCCGGCTTGGACGTCCAGGAGTAGCACAGCCGCGGTATCGGCTTCCAGGATGTCTCTGGCTCGCACTAGTAGCTCGGCAAGTAGGTCCCGGTCATCAAGACGGGACAGCTCCGCATCAGTGATCATCTGCAGGTCGCGCAGCCGAGCTTCTGCGGAACCTTCAGGCAGGTTGTCCGTCACCTCGATGCCCTCCTGCGAGTGTCTGCCTTACTGGGGACGGCTGCCAGACTACGCGTGGATCAGCGGATGGCGGTCCGCCCACGGAGCCGCTTGCTCCAGCTGTGCCGCGACCCTGATCAGCAGATCCTCCCGGCCGAAGGCTCCGACGAGCTGCACCCCAACTGGCAAGCCGGCCTGCGTCCAGTGCAGCGGCAGGCTGACGGCCGGCTGGCCGGTCATGTTGAACTGCGCCGTGTACGGGATGAAGCCGACGACCCGCGGGCCCTCCGACGCTGCACCGCCGGCGGTGAACCAGCCGAGTTCTGGCGGCGGCGCGCCGACGGTGGGCGTGACGAGCAGGTCGTACTGTGTCCACCAGTCGGCCATCCGCCTGGCCCAGGTCCCGAGCCATGCCCGGCTCTGCAGGTAGGTGACGACCGCCAGGGTTCGGCCGATCGCCCGGTAAGCAGCATTGCGCGGCTCGATCTCCTCATCTGCGATCGGCCGGCCGAGGGCAGTCTCGAACGCCCGCATTGACGTCTCGGTGTCGGCGGCGATGATAAGCGTGAAGTGGTTGAAGAATTCCTCGTCGAACATCGCTGTCGGCCCCGAGGCTTCGACGCTATGGCCGAGCGACTCCAGCAGCCGTCCGGCTCCTGCTACTGCAGCGCGGCAATCCGGGTGGTCGAGGAAACCCTCGCCATCGGGCCGGTCGACTAGTCCGATGCGCAGCCGGCCCGCATCAGCCCCGACCTCCTGAGCCAGCGGACGAAGCCAGGGCGGGGCGTAGTACGGCTCGCCAGGGAGCCGGGCGCTGATCGCATCGAGTACGGCGGCAGCGTCCCTCACTGAGCGAGTCACAGCGCCATCGATTGTCGCGCCTGCCCAGCCCTCACCTGTCAGCGGCCCATGGCTCACCCGGCCGCGAGTTGGCTTGAGCCCGACGAGCCCGCATTCGCTCGCGGGGATGCGGATGGATCCGCCGCCGTCGTTGGCGTGCGCGATCGGGACCATCCCGCTGGCTACTGCTGCCGCCGAGCCGCCGGACGAGCCGCCGGTCGAATGGCCGGTGTGCCAGGGGTTACGGGCGGGCGGAAAGCTACGCGCCTCGGTAGTCACCGTCGTGCCGAGCTCGGGCACGTTAGTCCGGCCGAGCTGGATGAACCCTGCCG
>DATHPF010000107.1:0-1628 GCA_035484155.1 Streptosporangiaceae bacterium | reverse complement strand
AATCGGCCCATCGAGGCGCAGAGATGCCGCAACCGTGTCCAGCGTCGGCCTCCGCTGCGGTCCCAGCAGCGTTACCCTCACGAGGCGTAGACGTGCAGCGTGCGCCCAACATCATCGAGCATCGCGCGCAGCGCGTCGTAGTCGGGATGACGCATCCGAACGTATGCGTTGGCCATGTACCCGGCCTCCACCGGCTGGGTCTCCGTGCCCGGCGACGGCAGGTGAACGTCGATGACCCACTCGCCGTGTTGCTGGTGCATCTCCTCTACCCCGGTGTAGCCCGTGATGCGGCCGTCCTGGTCGGGGCGCAGCGCGACCATGCCGCTGGCATAACGCCGCGACGGCGCCGAGCCGGTCTCGCCGTGCACGATCGCGTTTGCCCACTCGCGGTAGACGTCGATCTCGTTGCCTGCGCAGTAGAGATCCCAGGCCCCCACCCCTGGCGGGCGGCAGCCGATCTCAGAGAACTTCAGCCCCTTCGGCCCGAAGAACCACTCCATGTGCGTCGCCGACGTCCCTATCCCGAGGGCGGCGTTTACCCGCCGGCCCATCTCGCGCAGCTCCGCGTACTCCGGCACGGTGTCGATCCGGTTGGTGGAGATGAACTGCGGCGAGATCCACCGGGTCCGCATGGCCTCGAGCACGTTCGGGTAGTAATGCGACACGAAGTCCATCGCCACCTCCCCGTCGATCGCAATGGTGTCGTAGAAACCCTCATGGCCCTCGACGAACTCCTCCACGGCGATCGACTCGACGCCCTGGCTGCCGAACATGTCCAGGGCGTGCTCGAGGTCGGCGGCATTCTCGACCCGCATCGTGTCCGATGCGCCGGCCCCGCTGCGCGGCTTGAGGATCAGCGGGAAGCCGACCTGCTCCGCGAAGGCAAGTGCCTCGCCAGCGCTACCGACAGCGGCCGAGGCCGCTGTCGGTACCCCCGCCTCGCGCAGTGCCTGCTTCATCGATGGCTTGTCCCGGCACAGCCACGCTGTCCGTACGGATGTGCCGGGGATGCCGCAGGCCTCCCGCACCCGCGCTGTGGCCAGGGTGTGCGCCTCGATCGTCGCCTCGACCCGGTCAACCCACAGCCTGTCCTGCACCCGGCGCACCCGCCCAGTCATCGCCTCGGCATCGGTGACCGACGGCACCTGCTCGTAGTGGTGCAGCCAGCCCTTCAGCTCCTCGTCGAGCGCCTCAGCGGGAGACTCGCCCAGAGCTATCACCGTCGCGCCCGCCTCTGCCAGCGCGCGGGCGAAGTGACGCTGGGTGGAGGGGAAAAACGGTTCGACGAAAACGACGTTCATGCCCGGCATGTTAGCCCGCGCGGGCAAACGGCCCCCTTTCCGCAGCGGGCCGACTGCGACCTCACCCTGCGGGTATCTCCCAGACATGGTGGTCGGCGCTCAGGCAGGTCACACGCACCGGCGGCCAGATCGCGGAGCGACATGCCCACTACGCCGCTCTGTCACCGTTCCCGGGACGGCACACCCGGGCCGGGGCCTCAATTGCGGTAACGGTGTGGCCGTTCTTGCCGCCGGCCGTCACTACGTAGCCCAGCTCGGCCAGGGCCGCGGCGAGCCTGGCGTCCGGGAGTGTGTAAGCCATCACGGTCAGGCTGCACGGGGACGGAG
>DATHPF010000106.1:0-23840 GCA_035484155.1 Streptosporangiaceae bacterium | reverse complement strand
ACCTGGTCAGCGTGGGCCTGTCGGAAGAAGAGGTCGCCGACTACTACGAAGGCTTCTGCAACGCCACGCTGTGGCCCCTCTATCACGACGTCATCGCCCAGCCTGAGTTCCGCCGTCCCTGGTGGGACGCGTACGTCCGGGTGAACCGGCGTTATGCGGAGGTCGTCGTGGCCCAGGCCGCCCGCGGCGCGACCGTGTGGGTGCACGACTACCAGCTCCAGCTCGTGCCGGGGATGGTGCGCGAACTGCGGGCCGACGTGCGCATCGGCCACTTCACCCACATCCCCTTTCCCGGCTACGAGATCTTCGCCCAGCTGCCCTGGCGGCGGCAGATCGTCCGCGGGCTGCTCGGCGCGGACCTGCTGGGATTCCAGCGGCACAGTGACGCCACCAACTTCTTGCGGGCCTGCCGCCGGTCAGCGGGACTGGCCACCCGCGGTTCGCTGGTCCGGGTCCCGGATGCCGGCTTCGACGACACGCACGCCGACCACGCCACACGTGGCGCGCGGCGCCAGCGGGTAGCGCAGGACAACTTCCTGAGCGGGCGTGACGTCCGCGCCGCGGCGTTCCCCATCTCGATCGACACGCGCGGCTTCGAGAAGATCGCCCGGGAGCCGGACGTGCGGGCCCGGGCGCAGGAGATCCGCGAGGCCCTGGGCAAACCGGACATCGTGCTGCTCGGCATCGACCGGCTGGACTACACCAAGGGCATCCTGCACCGGCTGAACGCCTACGGCGAGGTTCTCGACGAGGGCCGGCTCGGACCGCCTGGCGCGGTGCTGGTCCAGGTGGCCAGCCCGAGCCGGGAGCGGGTCGAGCAATACCGGCTGCTGCGCGACGAGGTCGAAGTCACGGTCGGCCGGATCAACGGAGATCACGCCGAGCTCGGCAGCCCGCCGATTCACTACCTGCACCAGACCTATCCCGCTGACGAGATGGCCGCCCTCTATCTCGCCGCCGACGTCATGCTCGTGACGTCGCTCCGAGACGGCATGAACCTAGTCGCCAAGGAGTATGTCGCCTGCCGGGACGACGAGACGGGCGCGCTCGTGCTGAGTGAGTTTACTGGCGCGGCCGATGAGCTCAGCGGGGCGTTCCTGGTCAACCCGCACGACATCGAGGGCATGAAGGACGCCATCGTGCGCGCGGCTATAGTGCCGCCAGCCGAGGCCAGGCGGCGGATGCGGGCGATGCGCCGCCGGGTTCGTGAATTCGACGTCAACCGGTGGGCGGCCTCGTTCCTGGACGCCCTCCGGCGCGCGTCCGATGCGCGTTCGCCCGATTAGGGAGCACGCCTCGTGCGTTTCGGCATCATCATCCTGGCCGACCAGCGCTGGCAGGACTCGGCCCGCCGGTGGCGGCTGGCTGAGGACTACGGCTTCGATCACGCCTGGACCTACGACCACCTCGGCTGGCGCTCGCTGGTGGATGGCCCGTGGTTCGACGCCGTGCCGACCCTCACCGCGGCAGCGATGGTGACCTCACGGATCGCGCTCGGCACGCTGGTGGCGTCAGCCAACTTCCGTCATCCGGTGAGCTTCGCCCGGCAGCTGACCGCCCTGGACGACATCAGCGGCGGCCGGATCCTGCTCGGTCTGGGCGCAGGCGCTGGCGGCGCCAGCTTCGACACCCGGGTCCTTGGCGAGCCGCCGCTGTCGCCGCGCGAGCGCGTCGACAGGTTCGCCGAGTTCGCCGAGCTTCTTGACATGCTGCTGCGGACCGACCGGGTCACGTGGACGGGCCGTTATTATCGGGCGGTCGACGCCCGGAACCTGCCCGGCTGCGTCCAGCAGCCCCGGATCCCGTTCGTCATGGCCGCGAACGGGCCACGGTCAATCGCGCTGGCAGCGCGGTTCGGCGATGGCTGGGTCACGACTGGCAACCCGTCCGACGACGTGGCAGCGTGGTGGCGCAGCGTCGGGGATGCGCTGCGCCGGTTCGAGGACGCGCTGGCGTCGGCCGGCCGTGATCCTGGCGCCGCGCCGAAGTACCTCTCCCTGGACGCGGCCGGTATCTACGCGCTGTCCAGCGTGGCGTACCTGACAGATGCGGCGGGCCGAGCCGGCGACCTTGGCTTCACCGACGTGATCACGCACTGGCCGCGCCCGGACGGCCCGTACGCGGGCCAGGAGTCCGTGCTGTCGGCCGCCGCGGCGGATCTGCTTGCCCAGCGTTAGCAACCAGGAGCAATAGTGTTACCAACCAGGAGCAAACAGCGTTAGCCCACGAAGAGGGACAGCGTGTCGGCCACGCAGGCGGCCTTGTCCTGGCCGTCGATCTCGACGCGCATCCGGATCGACGCAAGCGACCCCAGATGGGTCTGCCTGACGTCCGTCAGCGTCGCCTCGGCGCGGATGGATGAGCCGGTCAGCACGGGCGAGGGGAAGCGAACCCGGTCCAGTCCGTAGTTGATGCCCATCGTCAGGTTCTCGACCCGGAAGATCTCCATGGACAGGACCGGCAGCAGCGACACGGTGAGGTAGCCGTGCGCGATCGTGCCGCCAAACGGGCCGCTGGCGGCGCGCTCAACGTCGACGTGGATCCACTGATGGTCTCCGGTCGCGTCGGCGAACGCGTTCACCTGCTCCTGGGTGATCTTGTGCCACTCGCTGAAGCCCAGGCTGTCGCCCTTGGCCGCGACGAACTCCGCCAGGTTCGCAAAGGTGCGCATGCCGTTGACAATAGTGCCCCAAGGCGGGGATGCAAGGGGCCCGCAGCGCGCCGGTGCGCTGCGGGCCCGAGCTGTCAGTCGCGTCTCAGCCCTTGGTGAACGAGGTCAGCTGATTGACATCAGCGATGTGGTCCGTGCCCGCCTCATTGAGGACGACTTCGGATTTCACCGGCCCGACGCCGTTGGCGAACCAGGTCATCACCTCGGTGTTGACCGCGATGCCCTCGACGGTCTCGGACATGGTCATGTCCACCACGTTGGCGGTGTAGGTGCCAGCCGGCACGGTGACCGTCTGGGTACCGCCGCCCTTGACGGTGATATTGGCGGTCACGTTCTGGGTCACGCCGGCCGAGGTGAACTGGATCTTCAGCGCGCTGTGCGACACCTGACCACTGGCGAGCGCCGAGGCCGACGGAAACATCACGGTGCCGGACAGCAGTGTGACCTTCGCCGTCGAGCTGCCGCTGTTGAACTGGTTGAACGGATAGGTGATAGAGCCGTCCGGATGGAAGACGAAATAGCCGGTGCTAGACGACGTCGTACCCAGCGTGGTGATCGTCCCGTCCATCGTGACCTGCTGACCGCCGGAGACGGGTGTCACCGCCGCAATCGTGTTGACTGTCGTGCCGTTCGTGTCGGTGTACTTCCAGGTGTTGCCGACCGCGATCGGGAACGGTAGCGAGTCCGCGGCGACGACCGATGTCGAGCCGGCCGAACTAGCCGAGCCAGCTTTAGCCGAGGCCGAGCTGCTGCCGGCGGCCTTGCTGGCGGTCGAACCCGAGCCGCCGGACGAGCCGGAACTGGTAGTGCCGCATCCGGTCAGAATGAGTCCGCCCACGGCCGCGAGCGCGAGAGCCGCGCCTGCAGGGTGGTGGAACGGGAGTGCGTGACGATTCATTGCTTCTTACCTCGATCTTGATATGACGGTGCTGGTCAGCAAGCGAATTAACCCGGCCGTGGCGGGCCGGCTGCCCCCTCGACAGCCGGTCCGCCGGGCGCGGGACCGGCAGCTAACGGCCGGGCTTGGGCGGCGAGTGGCATTGACTGCAGCCAGACGGACCCGGGGCCGGACAGGACGGCAAAGTGGAGCGCGTCGTTGCCGGAATGGGGAGCGGTGGCCTGCGCGAGCTCGGCCATCTGGACCGCGACCGATGCTTCGCAGATCCCGATGTGCCAGGGATGCGTACGGAGGGAACTGCCCGTGGTCAGGTCACGCCGGACCACGTCGCCGGACAGGTCGACCCAGGCTCGGCCGCTGCCACCAATGCGCCGCAAGACGAACTCGTCGGCGGCGAGACTGGCTGTGCGCAACGGCTGCCGGAAGCCGGTGGTGACCTCGATTCCCGGCGTACCCGCCAGGAAGCCCTGGTGGTGCACGAGGTACTCCTGCTCCGGCGAAATCTGCAGGCACACGATGCTGCCGGGCAGCCTTGAGGCGAAGGCGATCGTCCCGGCTGAATCCTTCGCGGTGTAAGCGCTCAGGCCGGCCGGGCCAGCCGCCATCTGAATCGAGTCGGTCATCCACGCGAACTCGGCAGTCTCCGCGACGATGCTTTCCCCTGGCTCTAGGGAGATGGACAGCACTGGCTGCGTCGAACCGAGCAGCTGGTCGCGCACCGGCATCTCCCTGCCCCTGTCCCGCGGATGACGAGCTCTATCACTCGTTCTACCGGCACGGCACTGGCCGCCGAATCACGGCAACCATGTAATTCCTGGTCAGGGCGCGGACGTACGAGCTATAACACCAGGTGATGGGGGCTCCATGAGGCCGTGCTCCAGCGCGAACCTGGCGGCTTCGACTCGCCCGCTGAAACCGAGATTGCGGTAGATGGTCGCCAGGTGCCGTTCCACGGTCGCGGTGCTCAGGACAAGCTCGGCCGCGATCTGCTTGTTGCTGAGACCGGCAGCGAGCAGCCGCAGCACGTCGGCTTGCCGGCTGGTGAGACTACCGGGCTTCCGGGCGCCGGCTGCTGGCGCGCCCATGACGTCCGCGAGCGCGGCCTCGGCCTCGGCCCGACGTTGTGCGTTCCCGATATCACTAGCCAGGGCATGTGCGGCCCGAAGCTGGCGAAGCGCCTCGGCCCGATCGCCGCTCTGCTCGCAGACACGGCCGAGGCCGATCATCGCTTCGATGACGCCGTGCAGGTGGCCGCCCGCCCGTGACTCGACGATGGCCGCCCGGAAGTGCTCCGCGGCCTGCGCCCAGTCCCGCCGGTGTGCGGCCACAGCGCCCTGGTTGCAGCGGATAGTGCCGATCAGCTGCGGGTGACCGGCCGCCAGTGCGGCGCCCTCGTCGAGCACCTGGTCGGCGGTCTCCCACTGGCCGGTCCTGATGAGCACGTCGGCGAGATTGGCCAGGCCGATCGCGATCGATCGTCGCTCCCCGAGTTCGCGCTTGATGGCCAGCGCCTGCTCGAACAGGTCCTGTGCCCGGCTCAGGTCGCCGTCGTCCAGCTCGAGCAGGGCCATGTTGTTGATCGCGACCGAGACGCTGCGGCGATCACCAAGTCTGACACGCAGGTCCATAGCCGTCTGAAAGCCCTGCCGGGCGCCTGCGTGGTTGCCGAGGTAGCGATGTGCCGAGCCGAGCACGGTGGCCGCCAGCGCCATCCGGTCGGTCAGGCCGAGCTGCTCGAAGATTGCCAGCGCTGCCTCCGCGTCGCGGATCGCCGCCGGATAGTCGCCGTTCTCGACGGCGAGGACGGCGGCCGAGCACCGCGCGCGGCCCACTCGCTCGTCCTCGCGCGGGCCGGCTAGCGCGAGGAACCGGGCCAGCCAGTTCCGCCCGACCGCGAGGCGGCCGCGGACCAGCCACCACCGCCACAGCGCGGCGCTGATATCCAGGCCCAGGTCGATCTCGGCATGCTCGGCCGCCCAGTACAGCGCGGCGTGCAGATCGGCCACGGCAGCCTCGAGCCGTGCCGCCCAGTCGGCTGCGTCGGCGCCGCCAAGGCCTAGCTCGCTGCCGGCCGCGATGGCGGCGAAATGCCGCGCGTGCCGTCGCCGCGCTGCTGCGCCGTCTGCGCCGTGGTCGAGCTGGACCGCGGCGAAGCTGCGGATCGTCTCCAGCATGGTGAACTGGTTCTGTTCGCCGCCGCGCGTGACCACGAGCCAGGACGAGTCGACGAGGAGGCGCACGGTGGCGGCCGCCGCCGGCGCCTCGACATCGAGCACGGCCTGGACATCGCCGATCCGGAACGAGCCGTCGAAGACGCTCAGCATTGCCAGGCGGCGCTGCTGATCCGGGCTCAGCAGGTCGTAGCTCACCCGTAGCACGTCGGCCAGCCGACGCCCGCCGCGCTGGTCGGCGCCGGTCGGCTCGGACTCCAGCAGCACAGCCCGCTGCTGGAGGATCTCCCGGACTGACAGCGTGCCGACCCACCCCGCGATCAGCTCGATGGCCAGCGGCAGGCCGTCCAGCCGCCGGCATAGCTCGGCGATGGCGTGCGGTGCGATATCGGTCGCGCGGAAGTCAGGCAGCCGCTCGCTGGCCCTGGCCATGAACAGCTGGACGGCGTCGGACGCGGCGATGTCCGATGCGCCGGCCGCCACCGACGGGCAGTCCAGCGGCGGGACGGTCCAGCACACTTCGCCCGCGATCCCGAGTACCACCCGGCTGGTGACGACGAGCCGCACCTCGGGCGACGCCGCGAGCAGCTCGCCGGCGAGGTCGGCTACCTGGCTCGCGATGCGCTCGGCACCGTCAAGCAGTAGCAGCTTGGGCGCGGCGGCGAGTGCCGCCGTCAGTGACTCGGTCAGCGGCGTGCCCTGCTGATCGGCCACGTTAAGCCGGGACGCTAAGACGGACGTCAGCGACCGCGGGTAGCGGATTTGCTCCAGCGGCACGAAGACGACGTCGCGGTCCGCGAAGCCGCGGGTGAGTGCTTCGGCGGCCAGCCGCGTCTTGCCGGCGCCACCCGGCCCGATGAGCGTGACCAGGCGAGACTGCCGGATCAGCCGGGCGACCTCGGCCAGCTCGAGAGTCCGGCCGACAAAGCTGGTCTGCGCGACCGGCAGCGCGTCGCGTCCGGTGGTGCGGTGGCTAGCTGTCGCGACCTCGGCCTCAAGCGCGGCGAGTGCCGCGGCGGCCCGCGCCGAGAGCTGCGTTCGGCCTGATTCCCACCGGTTCACGGTAGCGAAGGACATGCCAAGCCGACGGGCCAGCTGCTCCTGGCTGAGCCCGAGGCTGCCGCGCAGGATGCGAAGCCGCGCCGCAACCGAATCCGCCTCGCGCGGCTCGCTCACGGCATGCAGCCTACCTTTGCCCGGTCTGGCATCGGCCTGGCTGCGGTGCGCCTCCGCGCCTAGATAGTGCCAAACAGCCTGTCGCCGGCGTCGCCCAGGCCGGGCACTATGTAGCCCTTGTTGTTGAGCCCGGCGTCCAGCCCGCCAGCCACGATGCGCACCGGTATCGTGTCTTCGGCGAACGCCTCGGCGAGCCTGGCCAGTCCCTCGGGCGAGGCCACGAGACTGACGCCGGTCACGCTGGCCGCGTTCCGGTAGCACAGCATCCGGATGACGGTCTCCATCGAGCCGCCGGTGGCAAGCATGGGGTCCAGGATGAAGGTCTGCCGGCCGCTCAGATCGGCAGGCAGCCGGGTCGCGTACGTGGAGGCGACGAGCGTGTCCTCGTCCCTGGCCAGTCCGACGAACCCGATGTCGGCGTTCGGCAGTAGCCGGGCCATGCCATCGAGCATGCCAATGCCCGCGCGCAGGATCGGCACGAGAAGCGGGAGCGGCCGGGCGAGCTTGACGCCGGTCGCGACGTCGACTGGCGTCTGGACCTCGACCGGCTCGACCCTGATGCCGCGCGTGGCCTCGTAGCCGAGCAGCGTGACGAGCTCATCGCACAGTCGGCGGAAGGCCGGCGTGTCGGTGTTGATATCGCGCAACATGGTGAGCTTGTGCGCGACAAGCGGGTGATCGACAACGGTCGTCTGCATTCTCGGTAGTCTGTCAGCCCGCGCGCATTTCGGCCTGGTCGCCTCGGCGTGTGGTTCGGCTTGTGTGCTCTGCCTAGCGGCCGCGCTCAACCGCGTCAGCGGCGAGCAGTTGCTGGGCCGATCGCATGGCGCCAGCACCGAGCGCGTCCTCTGTCGCACCGAGCAATGCGCGCTGAGCGCTGCCGATAGCGTCGGCGACAGCCTGGATCTCGGCAGTGGTCCAGGCGCGCCCGGTGATCTGATAGCCGCCGTGGCTGCCGGACAGTTCGGCCGGGCCGCCGACGGCATCAGTACCCCAGGCGTCATGGACGAGCCGGTTCCGGTCCCGGTTAGCGTCACGGCAGCTACGCAGCGCAGCCCGGATCGTGTCGACCTGCGCCGCGCTCAGATCGCGACGGTGGCGCGCGATGGAGTCGCAGTTGTCGATCAGCCAGTGCGTCTCCTGCCCGCCGGCTACGACCGCGGCGTAGCTGCTGCCGATCAGGACGCAGAACGCCATGCGCAAGGCGATCTCCATCAGCGCAGCCAGCTCGACAAGCCGGCCGAGCGCGGCATACCGGCCGTCCTCGGACGGCGCCGCGGCGGGCTGAGTCATAGGCGGCAGCTTAGGGCCTGTGGCCTGCCGGACGGCCCGCCTGTGCGTCGGATCGAAAGTATGTTCTACTACCAGGATGAGCGCAGTCGTCCGTCCGGACTGGTGGTGCTATCCGCTTCAATGCCCGTCGGGACATCCGTGGGCGCCGGGGCGCGTGACCGTCGGCTGGATGCCCTGCGACTGCGCCAGGGCGCTGTCCAGCGGCTTGCTTGGTCATCTGTGGGTCCGCTGCCGGGCCCATGGGTGCCCCTCTATCTGGTACCGCCCCCAGCACGACAAGGTCAAGCCGAGCTTAAGTCTCGGTCCATGTAGCCGCCGGTCGCCGGGGGCATGGCGCGGACAGGTCAGCATCGCAGCGGACTTCGATGAGCTGCCGGAGGAGATTGACGCCGCCTTCCGCGGGGACGCCACGTGAGATTGCTGCTCGACACGCACGCATGCTGTGGTGGCTGGCAGATGTCGAACTCACGCCGCGGCGGCCGGCCAGCGCGATGTGCACGCCTTCACACGGACTGCCGGGAATCAGCGCTGAATTCGAATGCGCGGGGGAGGGCCGTTGCCAGATCGGGCGGCTCGAACGTGGTCACGTTCACTACCGACTCGTCCTCGGGCTCGGGCAGCGCCATCGCGCTGGCGCTCGGCGCGGGTCGAGGCCGGCGGGGCTTGCCCGTCGCCGAAGTTCCGCCCCTGCCGCGATAGATCAGCAAGCCGTTGAGGGGATCGGGAACCGCGTCCAGGGCCGCTCGCACGATCGGGAGCTCGCGGAACGCCTCCCACTCGGCCGAGGTCTCGAAGCAGACCTCGAAGGCAACGCCCCAGCGATCGGCGTGCCAGGACCCATCGAGTGCGCCGTTCGTCAGCGCTGCCTCGATCAGTTCGGAGTCATACGCGTCCTGCCAATGAAAGGCGGAGGAATCCCCATGCAGGACCTCGATCGACCACCATTCAGCCATTAGTTGCGATAGTACGTCTCTGGCGAGCCGGGCGGAAGAGGTCAGCAGGCGCTGAGGGTCTTCATACGTGCGCCGACTTACCTGGCTAGCCCGAGGCCGTTCGGACGGCCGCGGTTAGCTGTTGCTCCGATAGCCAGCCGTCGTGCTTCCAGACGATCTTTCCTGCGGCCGAGGTGAGCACGTACCAGGGCTGGTCCTGTACGCCGTAGCCGTCGGCGAGCCTGCCGGTTGTATCAAGCGCGACCGGGTAACCAAGCGGCTGGCCGAGGCCAGCCAGATAGGTCCGGACGGCGGCAAGCGACGGCTCGGCAGCCTCTTCATCGACAGCGACTAGTCCTGGCAGGCCAGCTGCTGGCGCCGCGCGCGCGTACTGGCTGAGGCCTAGCAGCTGGGCCCGCAGGTCGGAGGTCTCGTCCAGCCAGGTCGCGAAGAACAGGACGAGGTGTGCCTTGCCCGGGCCGAGGGTGATCGAGCCGGACGGCAGCGTTGCCAGCGTGGCCGGCTTGGCGGGAGACAGGCCGCCGATATAGGCGAGGGACTGGGTGCTGGCCAGTTTCGGATGACCGGGAAGCAGGCGGGCCACTTCCTGCGCCATCACTTGCGCGGCCTGCGTAATGCTCGCGTACGCCATCGTGGTCAGGTAGATCGTCTGCTCCCGGCCGCGCGAGTCGATGATGTACAGCGCGGGAGTGTGGTCGACCTGGCCCTTCGTGATCTGTACATAGATGTCGTAGCGCTTCCAGACGGCCTTGAGCTCGGACAGCGTGCCAGTCAGGAAGTCCCACTGGTTGACCATGCCGTGCGAGCGCGAGTAGGCCATGACATCGGAGGTCTTGGTCGCCGCCGGATTTGCGTCGATGCCCAGCAGCTGGACCCGGTCTCCGTCCTTGCCGAGCAGGTCCTTGGCTGCGAGCATGCTCTGCGTCGTCAGCGGGCAGACGGTCGTGCACTCCGAATCCGTGAAGGCCAGGATGACGACCTTGCCCCGGAAGGCACTAAGCGAGATCCGCTGGCCGAACTGATTGGTCAGGGAGAAATCGGGCGCGCGAATGCCACCCAGAGACGATCCCGGATCAAGATTCGGGTTGGCCGCTGCCGCGCTCATGGCCGACCCGGAAGTGCTGCCTTGTGCGCCGCCGTCGGTCCCGGCCGCTGCCGCACATCCGGAGGCCGTAATCCCGGCCACCGTCAGCACAAGCGCAAGGCGACCGCGACCGGACCGAAGCCACGACGCGGTGTAGTCGAACAATCGCACGCCCTGATACTGCCATTGCATCGGGCCGAGGTGATAACCGGGCTCCTGGCGGCTGTTTCGCACTCAGAGGCAGAGCCGAGCCTCGGCGTGGGGCGACCCAGGTGTGACAGTCCGGCGGCCGACCTCAGGTACCGAGTCAGTCGCCGTGATGCGGTGGGCGCTCCCGCAGATAGCGTTCCAAGTCGGCCGCGTCGCCGTGGCCAGAGCGGTCGCTCAGCGCCTCGCCCCAGCCGACATCGGTGTCTTCTCGGGCCTGCTCAGGGCCAGACGCGGCGATCAGATCGTCGTCCCGTTCCCCGGCGTCGTCCACATCATCCCAGTCAGTCACAGCGTCTTCGATAGTAGTCCCGTCATGAAGCTGGCTTGGGCCTGGCCTGATGCCTGCGCGGCGGGCAGGATGCGGCTCATGGAGCATTTCCGCACGACCCGGCTGATCGCGCGAGACTGGACTGACGGCGATGCGCAGGCGGCGTTCGACATCTACGGCCGTGACGAAGTGATGCGCTGGCTCGGCGTACAGCCACGCCGAGCCGTCCCGTCGCTGACGCACATGCGGGAGCGACTGGACCTCATGATCCAGCGGGCTCGTGACGAGCCCGAGTACGGCCTGTGGGCGGTATCGCTGCGGACCGGCCCGGCTGCGGGTGCTGTCGTTGGCGCGGTGCTGCTGTCCCGGCTGCCGGGCGACGACGGCGATGTTGAGATCGGCTGGCACCTGAATCCCGATTACTGGGGCAACGGCTACGCCACCGAAGCCGGGCGCGGTGTTGTCGGCCTGGCCTTCGGGCTACAGCGAGCTGGGCCGGTTTCTGGCCGGCCGCTGCTGGACCGGGTCATCGCGCTTGTCGATCCGGACAACGTCAGGTCGCAGGCCGTTTGCCGCCGCCTGGGCATGACCCATCTCGGCCGGACCGACACTTATTACGGACTATCACTGGAACTGTTCGAGCTGGTCCGCACGGACGCTACCCAGCCGCCGAAACGGGTGGGCCGTGGGGCGAAATAACGGTCCCGGTCAGGGACTTGTACCGAAGGCGACCCGGAGGGGTACTCCGGTTGCGGCGAATATCAGGTTGACCGACGCCACGCTGTTTGCTTAGCCTAAGTAAACAGAGTGATTACCTGCCGGCCGGTAGGTAGCGGCTGACGCTGCGGACCGAGGCCGCCCGGCCAGCGAGGCGGAGGTTCGCGAGGTGACAAGATCGGCCGGGCTCAGCACGGGTGGCAGCCACGCACCGCGCCGCACGGTCGCGGCCTGGGTCCTCGGCATCGCTGGCCTGGCTGCGTATAACTGGTGGCTGCTGGTACCGCTCAAGCCCGGTCTCATGACCTCACCCAACGAGCTGTTCAGCAACCTCGAGGTCAGCGGGCAGCCCTACGCGACTGCGATGCAGCACGCGGACCTCGTGGCCGGCCTGCTGCTGATCGCGGCGTTCTGGGCGGCCGGCCACGGCACCAGCCGGGCTGCGCGCCGCGAATGGTTGTCGATGGTGGTTTTCGCGGCGGCGGGCGCCCTCGGCGGACTCTTTCCCGAAGTGTGCGCGGACGGCGTCAACGCGGTCTGCCGCCGCCAGGAGTACCGGTTTGAGCTGCCTGCCAGTCAGTACATCCACATGGCCGCTGGCATTCTCGAGTTCGCGGCCATCACGGCAGCTTTGCTCTATGCACTTCGCCGGACCCGGCACGAGCCCACTCTCCCGGCCGCCGCCTACCGGGCACTGGCCGTGGCCGCGCTGGTCGCTTATCCGCTCCTGGGCGCCGCCTATCTGTTCGACAGGTTCGGCGGGATCATGGAAGCCGTATTCTTCACAGGCTTTGCGGTGATGGTGATCACTCAGCTGGCCGAGCGGTCGGCGGTAGCACGGGCGGCTTCGCGCGACGTGCCGCGTATTCGTCAGTACTACCGGGTATGACGCGCCCTTCTCGCTGGCTGTCGCTGGCGCGACAGCCAGCGGGCCGCCGGGCTGGCGGCCGGCGCTACGATATGCGGGCGTCCCGCGCTCTCTGGCGCGACCGACCTGACGCTGAAGGAAGGTAGTGCCATCAGCACTGCATCGGCGCCTGCGGGCGCGACTACTGTTGCCGCCGGTTCCGAGGCCGCGGTCATCCATACTGAGGATCTGACCAAGATCTATCCGGGCGCGGATTTTGCGGCGGTGGACAAGCTCAACCTGGATGTTCGCGCCGGTGAGATTTTCGGGTTGCTGGGGCCTAACGGCGCTGGTAAGACCACGACGGCCGGGATGCTGACCACCAGGGTCGTGCCGACATCAGGCCGGGCGCTGCTGGCGGGCATCGACGTGGCCGGGCAGCCGGCGCTCGCCAAGCAGCTGAGCGGGATCGTGTCGCAGCAGAACACGCTCGACCGACAGCTGACGGTCTGGGAGAACCTCTACTTCCACGGTCGGCTCTTCGGCATCAGCGCGCGCGACTCGCGGCGGATCGCCGACGAGCTGCTCGAACAATTCCAGCTCTCGCGGTGGGCTAAGGCGTCGGTCTATGCGCTGTCCGGCGGGATGGCCCAGCGGCTCATGGTGGCCAGAGCGATCTTCCACCGCCCGTCCGTGCTGTTCCTGGACGAGCCCACAGCAGGCCTTGACCCGCAGAGCAGGCTGGCGCTGTGGGATCTACTCGGCGAGCTCCACCGGGCGGGCCAGACCATCTTGCTGACCACGCACTACATGGAGGAGGCCGACCAGCTCTGCGATCGGGTCGCGATCATGGATCATGGCAAGATCCTGGCGCTGGACACCCCGGCCGCGCTCAAGCGGAGCATCGGCGCCGACACGGTCGTCACGGTGCGGATGGTTGGCGACCCGAGCAAGGCGGCGGACATCCTGGCCGCCGAGGTTGGAGGCGTGACTCGCACGCGCCTGGTCGAAGGTGGGCTCGAGCTGCACGTGCAAGGGCGGGACCGGCTGATCCCGCGCATCGTGCTCGCCGCCGAGCGGGACGGTCTGGAACTGGCCGACGTCTCCGTCGCCGAGCCCAGCCTGGAGACCGTCTTCATCAACCTCACCGGCAAGGAGCTGAGGGACTGATGGCTACTTCCGTCACCCGCCGGGCGCCGCAGTCGCCCGCGGCGCCGATCGGCGGCGGCCCGACTCGATCCGTTGTGGCCGCCAGCTGGACCGCGCTCGGCGCGCTGTTGCTGCGCGACCTGGTGGTGCTGCGCAAGCACGTCTGGGAGTTCGTGCTGCGCACGGTCATCCAGCCGTTCTTGCTGTGCTTCGTCTTCTTGTACGTCTTCCCCAAGATCGGTCAGGGCATCGGGGGCCACGGCACTGCGGCTCAGTCCGCCTTCGCGACCATCCTGGTGCCCGGAGTCGTCGGCATCTCGGTGATGTTCCAGGGCGTCCAGTCCATCGCGCTCGCCATGGCGCAGGAGTTCGGCTTCACCAGGGAGATCGAGGACAGGGTTCAGGCGCCCTGCCCGATCTGGCTGGTCGCCATCGCCAAGGTGCTGTCTGGAGCTGCCCAGGGAGTGCTGTCGGCGATCATCGTGCTACCGATCGCATCGGTCGTGCACGCTCCCGGCGTACAGGCGCACCTGACCTTTCACTGGCTCCTCATACTGACCTTCGTCCCGCTCGCCTGCGTCGCGATGGCAGGGCTGGGGCTGGTCCTCGGCACCAGCTTCGAGCCGCGGAATATTGGATTGATGTTCGGCTTCATCATCTTGCCGATCACGTTCCTCGGCGGCACGTACTACTCCTGGACCAAGCTCGCCCCGGTGACGGTAGGGGGCTGGCCCTGGCTGCAGACCGTCGTACTGATCAATCCGCTGATCTACGTCAACGAGGGGATGCGCGCGGTATTCACGAACGCACCGCACATGCACCTCTACGTGATTTACCCGGTGGTCGTGGGGTTCGGCGTCTTGTTCCTCTCCATTGGCCTGCGCAACTTCCGGCGGCGCGTGCTCTCCTGACGGTGAGCCGCGCCCCTAGCTGGCTACGCCGATGTGCTTGCGCACGCTGGCCGGGTCATCGGCCAGCGCAAGCAGGCAGGCAGCAAGATCCGCGCGGGAGACACTGAAGCCGTGCGGCAGGTTGCTGTCGATCGCGGTGCGGAACTGGCCGGTGGCCGGCTTGCTGGTGAGCCTTGGCGGCCGCACGATGGTCCAGTCGAGGTCACTCTCGCGGACCTGGCTTTCGCCGGCCCGCATGTCCGCGCAGACATGGCGGAGGAACGTGCGCCGGGCCAGCGGCTTCAGCAGGTAGCGGAGATAAGGACTGTCGCCCTCGTCGGCCACGATCGAGCCGCTCAGCATCAGCAGCCGGCGGCTGCCTGCTTTCCCCATGGCGGCGATGATGGCGCTTGCGCTGTCCTGGATGACCGTCGTGGGACCCGTGCCACGCGGGCCTATCGCGGTCACGACCGCGTCGGAACCCGCGACCGCCGGCCCGATCGAATCCGGGTCGATGACATTGGCCGTCACGACCTGAAGCAGTGGATGAGCTGGCACGGTCACGCGCGCTGGGTCACGCACCACGGCCGTGACGTCGTGCCCGGCGGCAAGGGCCTGCTCAGTGAGACACGTCCCGGTGGCGCCGGTAGCGCCGAAGATGGTCAGCTTCATGTCGAGTCCCTTCACTGCGGCCAGTCCGTGCGGCGGTAGTACATTCAGCTTGTGATCCATATAATACGAGAACCATATCATACGAGCTGCGTATCAATTGACGGGCAGCCCGGCCCAGCACCAGGGGAGGGCTAGTGACCCAGGCAAGGGCCGCGCGGGAGCGGCGGTCGCTGACCCGCGCGATCAAGCAAGGGCTGCGAGATGTCGGCGCTCAGCTCAGCAGGCTCAGCCACGGCGTGGGTGGCCGCCTTGACCTGAAGGCCAGCGACTTGGAGTGCCTGGACGCCATCACCCGGTACGGCCCGCTCAGCCCGACAGCCTTGGCCAGACATACCGGGCAGCATCCCGCCACCGTGACCGGCATCCTGGACCGGCTGGAGCGCGGCGGCTGGATCGCACGCGACCGCGATCCTGCCGACCGTCGCGGCATCGTCGTCCGGATTGAGCCCGGCCGGGGCGCCGAGGTACTCCGGCTGTACCTCGTGGACTCAGGAATGAACTCGGCACTCGACGAGATTCTCGCCGGGTACGCGGATGCCGACCTGGCGATCGTGGCTGACTTCCTGCGCCGCACCGCCGACGCCGGGCGCATGGCGGCAGAACGGTTGCAGTCCGGCGGCTAGCCGGAGCGGCGCGGGTGACGCATGTTTGGTGTCGCGTTCATGGCATGGGCTCGCGCCGTTTGCCGCACCGCCGCCTGACCGGCGTAGACAGCCACGGGTCTGCACTCGCCGAAGAGAAGAGAAGACTCAATGCGTCCGGTACGCCTCAGCACGCCGAAGGTAGTCGCGGCCGCGTCAGCGGTCCTCGCGAGCATGGCCTTGGCCGGGCCGGCCTTTGCCGCCACGACCTCGGCCCAGGTCAAGCCTGCCTTCCACGTTCAGCAGATCCTGAACGGAATGACCTTGCGGCACACTTTCGTCCCGTCCGGTACCAGCAAGCCCCAGACCGAGCCGCTGGCTAGTCCCGACGACATCACGGTCCTCGGCCGCCATTTGTTCACCGCGTTTCAGAATGGCGTCGGCCCGCAGGGCGAGCCCAGCACCGACGGGAACACCGACAGCACCGTGGTGGAGTTCACCGCGAGCGGCCACGTCATCCGTCAGTGGGACCTGCACGGCAAGTGCGACGGCATTACCGCAGATCCCGGCCGCGGCGTGCTGATCGCCACGGTGAACGAGGACGCGAACTCCAGCATTTACACGATTACGCCGGGCGCAAAGGCCGGGCATCAGGTGCGGCACTACCACTACAACGAGGCGCTGCCACACTTCGGCGGCACCGACGCCATCTCGATCTACCACGGTCAGGTACTGGTCAGCGCATCGGCGCCAGGTACCACGGGCACCGCGGCGCCACAGCCGACCTACCCGGCTGTCTACTCAGTGGTCTTCCACCCCGCCACCCACATCGCCAGTGTTAAGGCGGTGTTCTACGACGAGGCGAAGGCACGAGTCGCCAACGTCGGATCCAGCCTGGGCAAGGTAGTCCGGCTCGCGCTGACCGACCCGGACTCGAACGAGGTCGTACCAGCCTCAGGTCCCCGGTTCGCTGGCGACTTCATGCTGACCAGCCAGGGCGACAAGGAGCAGATCTTCCTGCAGCCAAGCCCCTCGGGCGGGCTGCGGGCCGGGCACCGGCTGCAGGTGCTGCAACTCTCGCAGTCGGTCGACGACACCGCCTGGGCGCGTAGCTGGAGCGGGCGAATCTTCGGCGCGGACACCAGCGGCGACACCATCGACGTGGTGACTGGCCCGTTCCGGCCAGGCTCCGTATTCGTCGCGGTCACGCCGTGCGACGCTGACAACGCGCCAGCCACCTGCCCGGCAGCTGGCTTCCCGGCGAATTACCTTGGGCTGCTGGACCCGTGGACCGGGCACATCAGCAGGGTGTCGCTGTCGGGCGCGGCATTCGAGCCGCAGGGCATGGTCTTCGTTGCGCCCGGCTGGAACGTCGCCATCGGCTGACAGCTAGCGATGTCGTCGGCAGGCCAGAATGTGGCCATGGACCTGCTGACGTTGCACCAACGCGTGTACGAACGAACTGGCGGGCGGGTAGGCCACCGCCTCATCGGAGTTCCGTCCGCCTTGCTGCGCACCACGGGCCGCCGTACGGATCAGATCCGTACGGCGGCCCTTGTGTACGCGCGCGACGGCGGCGACTATCTCGTGGTCGCCTCCAACGGCGGCTCGAACCGGCCGCCTGGCTGGCTCTTCAATATCGAAGCGAAGCCAGATGTCGAGTTGCAGGTCGGCCGGAGCACGTTCGCCGCCACGGCGCGCATCGTCTCCGCCGACGATCCGGGGTACACGCGGCTGTGGGACGCCGTCAACGCCAACAACCGCGGCCGCTACCGCCGGTATCAGGCCAAGACCAGCAGGAAGATCCCGGTCGTCGTGATCACGCCGAGCTGACCGGCGCCCTAGCTCGCACGGGTGCTTGGCCCGGCCACCGGTGAGTGGCCGGGCCAAGGGTGGATGCGGCCCTTATCGGAGGGCAGGCTCGTCCGCGAGCTCCGGGTCTGCGGAAGTCGCGACGGCTGCGACCGGCACCGCGTCGCCGGCTGGCTGCTGCCGCGGAATGTGCCGCAGTGCAAGGTAGCTCACCACCGCGCCGGCCGCGATCAGCGCGACCGTCACAATCAGGCCTGCGTGGTAGCCGTCGAGATACGCGACCGCCGGGTGGGCGCCATGGTGCAGGGCCGCGCCCTGACGTGACCGCAGGACGGCGCCGATGACGGTGATGCCGAGTAGTCCCGCGACTTCACGTGAGGCGTTCAGCAAGGCTGACGCGACACCTGACCGTTCGGCTGGCATGGAGTGCAGGACTGCGTTGGTCAGTGGCACGTTCATCATGCCTGCCCCCGCGCCGAAGATCAGGAAGCCGGGCAGCAAGCTCGCGAAGGTCGCATCGGCGCCGAGCCGCGAGAAGAGGTAGAGCCCGGCCGCCATGACCGCCATGCCGATTGCGACCGTCTGGCCCGGGCGCAGCAGGCGGGAGACCGGTCCGGCGAGCGAAGCGAACAGTGCCATGCACAGGGCCATCGGCACGAACGCCAGTCCTGCCTTGGTCGGGGAGAATCCGAGGATTGTCTGCAGGTAGATCGAGGTGAAGAAGTAGATGCCGAAGATCCCGAAGGCCCACAGCATCATGGTGACCGTCCCGCCGGCAAAGACGCGGGACCGGAACAGTCCCATCTCGACCATCGGGTGCGCGGCGGTGGACTCGATCACGGCAAAAGTGGCCCCGGCCACGGCGGCGAGTGCGAGGGCCCCGAGGATGAGCGCCGAGGTCCAGCCCTTGTCATGACCTTCGATCAAGGCGTAGGTCAGCGCGAACAGCGCGACCGCCGAGCTGATCAAGCCCGGCACATCCAGGCGCCGGACCACGGACGGGTCGCGAGACTCCTGCACCGACAGCGCCGCGATCGCGAACGCGACGATCCCGACCGGCACGTTGATGAAGAAGATCCAGCCCCAGTGCAGATGCTGGCTGATGAAGCCCCCGATGAGCGGGCCGAACGCGAGTGCCATCGCGCCGATCGCGGTCCAGACGCCGATGGCGGTCGTGCGTTCCCTGGCGTCCTTGAACGTCGCCATGATGATCGCCAGCGTCGTCGGCACGACCATGGCCGCGCCCAGGCCCTGCACCAGCCGCGCGCCGATCAGCACCGCGCCGCTGCCGGAGAGCCCGGCCCCAAGCGACGCCAGCGTGAAGATGGTGAGTCCGATCAGGAAGAGCCGGCGACGGCCGTACAGGTCGGCTAGCCTGCCGCCGGCCAGCAAGAGCCCGGCGAAGACGAGGATGTAGCTGCTGACGACCCATTCCAGCCCCGCCAGCGATAGATGCAGGCTGCGCTCAATGGTGGGTATTGCGACATTAGTGACGTTGTTGTCGAGGTAGGTCATGAAGGTGGCGAGCGACACCGCCACCAGCGACCACCAGCGTCTGGACATGTCCGGGCTCCTCTCCGGTTCCGCTTAGTGCAGTTGCCCGTACCGCGGTCCTCGTACGATGTACCTGTACCCAGATCAGGTACGGCGTCCATGTACGTTGTATATGACTACTCGCCACCTTGCCTTGTACGGCGTATAGTTGTCAAGTGATGGCGACGACAAAGGCACGAGAAGCAGACCGGACCCGGCTGAGCAAGCAGGTCGTGGTCCAGCGCGCCCTGGCGCTCGGCGATGCCGAGGGGGTGGAGGCGCTGACGATCCGGCGGCTGGCCACCGAGCTCGGTGTCACGCCGATGGCGCTGTACTGGCACTTCCGCAACAAGGAAGAGCTGCTTGCGGCCCTCGGCGACCAGGTCTGGAGCGAGCTTGACACCGACATCGACCTGTCGGCGCCCTGGTACGTGCAGATGCGCCGCTTGCTGGAGTCGCTGCTGCGCGTGCTGCGGGCCCATCCGTGCGCGTCGCAGGTCATCCTTGAGGGCGAGAAGCAGAGCGATGCCGCGCTGGTCGCGTCGGAGACGGCGCTGGCGGTCCTGCGTCGCGGCGGCTTCGATCCCGACCATGCTGCCGAGATCGCCCGCAGCGCCTTGTGGACCGGGCTCATGCTCGTCATGAGCGATCCTGGCAGCAAGCCGGCGCTGACCCAGGCCGAGATCACTGAGGAGCAGCGCAAAGCACGGGTCCGGCTCGCGCTGCTGCCGCCCGACCGCTACCCCTGTCTCGTCGAGGCGGCCGTGCCGATGTCGAGCGGCGATCCGGAGCTCCACTTCCGGTTCGGCGTCGACGTGTTCATCGCCGGCGTGCAGGCGATGGCACCGGGCGCGGAGCGTGGCAGCGACGGCGAGCAGGCGCGCGCCGACGGCTAGGCTCGGGAGTTGTGGCTAGTCACGCGATCGTGATGTTGCACGGCCAGCCGGGCTCGCGCACGGACTGGCAGCAGCTCGCGGGGCTGCTTCCGGCTCACCTGCAGGTACTGGCGCTAGACCGGCCAGGGTATGGGGCAAGTCCGTACCCGGCAGGCGATTTTGCGCAGAACGCTCGGGCTGTCCTGGCTGAGCTGGACGCAGCCGGCATCGGACGGGCGGTCGTCGTCGGTCATTCCTATGGTGGCGGCGTCGCGCTCGCGCTGGCCACGCTGGCACCCGAGCGCGTCGATGCGCTGGTGCTCCTGGCTAGCGTCGGCCCGGGCTGCCTGACAGGCTGGGACCGGCTGCTGGCCGCGCCGGTGGCCGGCGAGGTGTGCGCAGTCACGGCCTGGTCGCTGACGCCGTGGCTCGCCCGGGCCCGGCTCGCTGTCATCTCCCGGCGCCGGCGCCAGCCCATTGGCGCCAGCGAGTATGTCAACTGGCACATCTGGGCCAGCGCGCACTACGATCGCGGACCTCTGTGGCGCACGTTCCTCACCGAGCAACGCTCCCTAGTCGGCGACATCGACGAACTCACCGCATCGCTAGCGCGGGTGCGGCAGCCGACGCTGCTGCTCGCCGATCCGCAGGACGCGGTGATCCCGGTCGAGGCCACCTATCAGCTCGCGGCCGCGATGCCGGACGCCCGCGTCGAGCTCCTGCACAACATCGGCCACCATCTTCCCGTCCGCGGGGCAGCCAAGACCGCGGCGCGGATTACTCAGTTCCTGGCCGCATTGGACGGCCTGCCAGCGACGGCGTGAGGGGCCGCGCTCCGGACGGCGGTCAGCCGGCGGCGGCCGCTGCCCGCACGCGGACTGGACCGGTCGAGCCGCGGACGACCAGCTCAGGCTCGAAGAGCAGTTCCTCGTGATGCATCGCGACAGATTCCATCTGGTTCACCAGCAGCGCGACGGCTGCCTTGCCCATCGACTCGATGGGCTGACGGACCGTGGTCAGCGGCGGGTCGGTGCAGTTCAGCCAGCCAGAATCATCGAAGCCGACGACTGAGACGTCGCCGGGTACCGACAAGCCCGCCCGGCGCACCGCCCGGATGGCGCCCAGGGCGAGCACATCGCTGGCGCAGATGACGCCGGTCACGCCCTGCCGGAGCATCCGCGTGGTCGCGGCCTGCCCGCCCTCAAGCGAGAACAGCGCGTGCTCGACGGGCGCGACGGCGAGACCGGCGCGCTGCACGTGGTCGAGGAACGCGGCTAGCTTGCGGCGCGACGGCATGTGGTCCTCGGGTCCGAGTACCAGGCCGATGCGCTGATGGCCCAGCGAGGCAAGGTGCCGGAACGACTGGTCGGCCGCGATCACGTCATCGGTGGACACGCCGGGGAAGTCGAGATTGTCGATCGCTGCATTGATGAGCACGACCGGGATGCCCCGGCTATGCAGCAGCCGGTAGTGGTCGTGTGGGGCCGCGATCTCGGCGAAGTGTCCGCCGGCGAATACGACCCCGGACGCGTGCTGATCGAGCAGCATGTCGACGTAGTCCGCCTCGGACAGGCCGCCCGCGGTCCGGGTGCACAGCACCGGCGTGAAGCCGCGCTGCGCGAGCGCGCCCCCGATCACCTCGGCAAGTGCCGGGAAGATCGGGTTCTGGAGCTCGGGCAGGACCAGGCCAATGAGCCGGGCCCGGTCGCCGCGCAGCTGGGTCGGCCGCTCGTAGCCAAGCACGTCCAGGGCGGTGAGGACGGCCTCCCTGGTGCTATCTGACACGCCGGCCTTGCCATTGAGCACCCGGCTCACGGTGGCTTCACTGACCCCGACCTTCTGGGCAACTTCGGCGAGCCGCCGGGCGGGTGTTCGCGTCATGCCGCAACAATACGACATCCACTGGCAAGAGCTTGCGCGATCTGGGTCGCTTGTGGTGCGCCGATTCTGCCCCGTTCCCTTATGTTCTGCCATGTCAGTGCGTGAAACTCAACGGAAACCAGGTTCCATACGGAACAAATCCGGCATGCGCAGAGATCATCGTAACCAAGTTGTGTCCTTGCAATGTTTCATCAATATCTTGCTGTCAGATGTTGATCTCAGTATGTTCAGTGCAACAAAGCACGGCGCCCAAGGACTTGGCACAAGTCGTCTGGATTCGGGATCATTCACTGGATACGGCCGACCTGGTCTGGCCCTGCTGCTACCGCGGCCCAGGGCGCCCGAGATCGCCCACGTTCAGCCCAAGGAAGAAGGATTGATCGATGAGCAGAAAGACTCACCGGTGGTCTGGCGGCCGGAAGTTCGCTGCCGTGACCGCTGTGGCCGCGCTAGGGCTCGGGGCCGCAGCCTGCTCGGGCACCAGCGCCAGCTCCACGTCTGGCGGCAAGGTGACCGTCAGCATCAACTGCGCGCCGACGGAAGCGCAGAACCCGATTCAGCACAAGGAATGGGTCGCGGACGTCGCTACGTTCGAGAAGGCCAACCCGAACATCACGATCGCGAGCGTCTACAACAACCCCTGCACAAACCTTCCCGTCTTCACCGCGCAGCTACGGGCCGGAACCGAGCCGGACATCTTCTACATCGACTTCACGGACCTGCCGCAGGTCCTGACCGCTGGCCAGGCCGCCGACATCACCTCGTACGTGAACTCCACGACCGTGCCGACGCTCAAGGACATCGTGCCCGCAGCGATGGCGGCAGTGACGGCGGGCAAGACCATCTACGGCCTGCCGACCAACAACTACACCCAGGGTTTGATCTACAACCGCGCGCTGTTCAGCCAGGCCGGCCTGAACCCGAACGACCCGCCGACGACCTGGGCACAGGTGGAGACGGACGCCAAGGCGATCGCCAAGCTCGGGAACGGCATCGAGGGCTGGGGCGACTACAGCGCGGGCAACAACGGCGGCTGGCACTTCGCGTCCTACATGGACGCACTCGGCGGCACGACGGTCAATACCAACAACGCCCCGCCGACGGCGGACTTCGACAACGCCGACGGCACTGCGATCCTGGAGGCGCTGCACACGCTGCGGTTTACCGACAACGCCATGAGCGCCACGCAGGGCCTTGCCTGGGGAACGCTCCAGGCGCAGTTCGGTGCCGGCAAACTCGGAATGTACATCGCCGCGCCAGATGACATCTACAACCAGATCACGGCGGTAGACAAGGGCAACATCAACGACATCGGCATGGGCCCGCTGCCCAGCCTGACCGGCAAGCCAGCCGGCTCACTCGGCGGTGGCAATGCCTACATCTTCGCCAAGCACGACACGCCTGCGCAGATCGAGGCCGGCATCAAGTTCATCGACTTCGAGGACCTGACGCCGGGCCAAGGGGTGACCTTCAACTACGCCAGGCAGAAGGCGAACGGGCTGCCGGTCGGCTTCGACGAGCCTTCACTGTTCGGCGGCGCTGCCGGCACGCAGGTCCAGGCGCTGCGGACCAAGTACACGACGATCAACCAGTCGTACTACCAGTCCTACGTCAACGCCAACGAGGCCAGCGACGGCGAGCCGTTCGATGCGCAAGCTGTCTACAAGACGCTGGACCCGATGATGCTGGCAGTGCTCACCGAGCCGAACGTCAACATCCCGGCACTGCTGAAGGCGTCAGCGACCAACGTCAACACACTGCTCCAGTTCAGCTCGTAAGTGCACAGTCGGGGGAATCCCCGACAAATTAAGCGTGGGGGCCGGAGAGCGGGCCGGCCCCCACGCGCTCACACCGGTCCTGAGGCGACAGGGAGACTTGATGGCAGATGTCGTGACGCTGCGCAAGCCGGACGCTAGCCGGTCGGCCAGGAGCCAGTTGGCCACGGGCCGGTTCGGGCAGAGGGCCAGCCGGAATCTCTCGGCATACGGCTTCCTCATCGGCGCGGTAATCTGCTTCACGTTCTTCTCCTGGTACCCGATCGTTCTCGAAGTGATCCTGAGCTTCCAGAAGGCGGTCTACGGGGGCGGCTACACCTGGGCTGGCTGGGTCAACTACGACCGCATCATCCATGACCCGACGTTCTGGCAGGCCTGGCGGAA